>VBAS01000241.1 GCA_005882975.1 Bacteroidota bacterium
ACGAAGGAGAAGATTTTATTTAGGATGATTTCTTTAGATAATATTTACTTCCCGTTCGAGTGCAACGCCAAATTTATTCTTTACGCTTTGCAGGATTTCTTCGCTCAGATCGTAAATTTCTTTTCCTGTCGCATTGCCATAGTTAACAAGAACCAGAGCTTGCTTTGCATGACAACCAGCATCTCCTTTGCGATATCCTTTCCAGCCGGCTTGTTCTATCATCCAGCCCGCAGCAAGTTTTACATTTCCTTTGGCTAATGGATATGCGACGATATTAGGAAACGCTGATTTCAATTCTTCATATTTAGAAACGGTCACTTCAGGGTTTTTGAAAAAACTTCCTGCATTCGCAATTTTTTGCGGGTCGGGTAATTTAGAACTTCTGATATTTATTACGGCTTGTGAAACTGCTTTTATACTAAGATCCTTCACTCCCATTTTTTCCAGCTCTTCAGTTATAGCGCCATAGCTAATATGATAGATCGGTTTCTTTTTTAATTGAAATGTTACTGAAAGAATTGCAAACTCGTTCTTAAACTGATTTTTAAAAACACTGTCGCGATAACCAAACTCGCAATCAGTTGCGGTAAAGGTGTGGATCTTCCTTTCCGAAAGATGAAATGCTTCAAGGCTCCAGAAAACATCATCGAGTTCTACACCATAAGCACCGATATTTTGTATCGGCGATGCACCAACATTACCAGGTATCAATGAAAGATTTTCAACGCCGGCCCAATTATGATTGATACAATGCAAAACAAAATGATGCCAGTTCTCACCAGCCCCTACTTTCACATACACATGATCTGCATCTTCATGCTGAAGCTCGATCCCTTTAATTTCATTTTTTAAAACAACACCTGCATAATCCTTAGTGAATAAAATATTACTGCCGCCACCTAATATAAGAGTCGTGAGTCTTGATTTCTGACCAATGAGCTCTGATAATTCATCAATATTTGAAAAGGTTGAAAAATAGCGGGCCTTCACATCAATCCGGAAAGTGTTAAACGGCAACAAAGAAAAATTTTCATGGATCTGCATAATGCAAACTTCTGCATTTTTTCTTTATCACTGAAAGAACTAATTTTCGGTAAACTTTCCGTTTAAAAACTGAAACACAGATCATGAAAAAATCATTCCTTGTTTTCTTGCTGCCCTTCATCATTTTTTCCTGCAAAGAAAAAGATGCAAAGCCTCTCATTATTTCAGAAGTAAAACCTGCTGTCCATCCGGAATGGATGCTGCAGGGAAATATTTATGAAGTGAATGTTCGGCAGTACACTCCTGAAGGAACATTCAACGCTTTTGCAAAACATCTTGACCGGCTAAAAGAAATGGGTGTACAAACACTCTGGTTCATGCCGCTGAATCCGATCAGTAAAAAGGATCGTAAAGGAGTGCTGGGAAGTTATTATGCTGTGTCTGATTATACAGCGATCAACCCTGAGTATGGAACTATTGATGATTGGAAACAATTGGTAAAAACGATTCATGATAAAGGGATGAAAGTGCTGATCGATTGGGTGCCTAATCATACAGGAGCAGATCATAAATGGTTAAAAACACATCCTGATTTTTATATTAAAGATAGTACCGGCAAAGCCGCAACTATGTTTGACTGGACAGATACCCGTGTATTAGATTTTAAAAATGAAGAGATGCAGGACAGCATGATCGCTGCTATGAAATATTGGGTCACAGAAACAGGCATTGATGGCTATCGTGTAGATGTTGCCTGGAATATACCAGCACAGTTTTGGTTAAGAAGTATTGCACAATTAAAACAAGTCAAACCCAATATGTTCTTCCTGGCAGAAGGTGACAAACCATATTTAATGACAAGTGGATTTGATGCTTTTTATCCATGGGAGATGTTTCATAAAATGGTGGATATAGCAGCAGGCCGCAGACCTGCATTTGCATTAGACAGCGTAAAGAATATGTATGATACCCTTTATCCTAAAGAAGCTATTCCCCTTTATTTCACCAGCAATCATGATGAGAATAGCTGGAATAAATCAGACTATAAAACTTTTCCCGGACCAGTGCATGCGCCATTTGCTGTGTTTACACAAACAATGGCCGGGACAATTCCGTTGATATATAGCGGACAGGAAGAGCCATTTCTTGACAGCGTAAGTTTCTTTTACAAAGACACGATTATGTTTAAGAATTACGGTAGGGCAAAATTTTACAAAACTTTATTGGACCTTAGAAAGAATACTCCGGCTCTGGCGGTTGATGCATCTTTCAAAAAAATAAATGTTGGTGATCCAAAAGCATTATATGCTTTCCTGAGAGAAAAAGATGGCAAAAAAGTTTTTGTAATTCTTAATCTTTCAAATGCTGAACAGGCGATAAAGGTAACCGACAAATATCTGCATGGGAGTCCCTACAATGTATTTATGGGAACGAATGAATCATTGAGTGATAAAGAATGGAAGATAGAACCATGGGGTTATGTGGTGTATGAATATAAATAATAAAAAATGACAGCTACATTAGTTGGCGCCACAGGTTTGATCGGCAGTTATTTACTGCAAGAATTGCTGAATGATCCCTACTTTGATACTGTAAGAATTCTTATTCGCAGGCCGATCGATATTACTCATCCAAAGTTGGAGAAGAAGATCGTTGATTTTAATGACAGCGATTCAATACTTGTGCCATTGAGCAACAGTGATGTTGTGTTTTGTGCTATCGGGTCAACAATGAAAAAAGTAAAAGGTGACAAAGATGCTTATCGTAAAATTGATTTTGAGATACCGGTGAATCTTGCCCGTTTTTGCAAGATGACCGGTTGCGAAAAATTCATTCTTGTTTCTTCTGCAGGCGCCAATGCAAAAAGTATGAATTTTTATCAACGATTAAAAGGAGAAACTGATGAAGCCGTAAAACAAGCTGGGCCGAAAACGATCCATATCATGCGACCTTCATTACTATTGGGAGAAAGAAAAGAATTTCGATTTAGCGAAAATATTGGCAAAGCATTTATGACAACTCTTTCATTCATTATTCCTGAAAAATACAAAGCAATACAAGGAAGGGATGTAGCAAAAGTTATGGCTGCTTTAGCAAAGAAGAAAGATGAAGGGTTTTTTATTCATGAGAATAAGGAAATAAGGGAGCTGGCTAAAAAATGAAATTGAAAAATTTCATAACAAGTATGCAGCGCTATTTGAAAGGTCTTAAGAGATCGTCAAAAAAAGTCAACCTGCAAAAACTTCATGAACGGGGAGAAACTCTTGACTCTTTTACTTTCAGAGATGCAACAGAAAAAGATATCCCTGAACTTGGAAAACTTCATGCAATAACATGGGCACAAACTTATAACGGTAAACCGAATATCAAGTTAAGGCAATATCAATGGGATAAAGCTTTCAAAGAAGAAAATAACGGGAGCTGGTTTTGTATTTTAGTTGTTGATAAAAATAACAACCTTGTTGGGTTTGCAAAAGGAATAATCAACAAGAATGAAAAAACATCCGAACAACATGGTGATCTGAATAAAATTTACCTGCTTAGCGACTATCAACGTCTTGGTTTAGGAAAAAAATTGTTCGCCCATGTTGTAGAACGATTCTTACAAAAAGGAGTTAATGATGTCACCCTATTTGGCGTTCCACAGAATCCATCCTGCGCATTTCATGAGGCAATGGGTGGTGAAAGATTATACTCCGAAAAAGGAACATTTGATGGTTGCTATATTTGGCGGGATTTGAAGAAGCTGAGCTAGAGAAGGAAATCTCCCTTAATACCCACTCCTTATTTTTAAATAACCTTTGCCATCTGTTATTTTTCAATCGTTTAAAAGAAATTGGACATAGGATCTTTTTGCACTTAAACCAGATTTCCAAAGTGAATAAATCTTGTAAAATTATTTCTAAGAATAATTATCACATCATCTAAATGTTTATACACTATTAGTCGTAACTTGATAGTCCATCCTTCGAAAAACCTTCAGATTGCTTCCAACCATTAAACTGAAGGACAATGAGCCACAATCATGTAACTGATACAGCACTGCTGGATGCGATTCGCATTGATAACACTACTGCTTTTGAAGAATTGATCAGCCGGTATTGGTTTTGTATATACCAGTATTCATACGGCAAAACTCTATCCGAACAAACAGCTGCGGAAATAACAAGGAACATCTTTATCGAGCTATGGGAATACCGTTGCTATATTCCCGCGGATTTCTCTATACAACTTTATTTGCATGAAAGGGTCAGAAAAAAAATAGTTTATTATTTATATAAAAAAGTTTCTGAAGAACCTGGCGATACAGAATTTCTGGGGCGTTTAAATACTGAATTTTCTTTTAATAATCTTAGATCAGCCTATAAGCCAGTTTCACGACAACCGAAAGCTTCTATTGAAAAAAGGCCTTATTCAGAGACCATTGAAAAGAGATCAAATGAAATTCAGCAGAGAAAAAGTTTTTCTTTCGATTGGAGATTATTAGTAAAAAATATTCGATTGGGATTTCTTAATACATTCCATTAAACCAGTATAGTTATGGAAACAACCATTTTAAAACCAAAACTTGAACGACTTATAGGCCGCAATGCAAGCCCGGCTGAGATTAAACAAATTGACGCCTGGTTCTCTAATGGGAACTACCAGAAGCTTGATTTATCTGAAAAAGAGAAAAGGGATCTTCATAATAATATTTTGTATGATGTGCAATGCTATACAGCTTATCCTCTTTTTTACCCCAAAAAAAATGAATATCTCAAAAGATCAATTGGCTTGCTCAAAAATATTTTGTGGATAGCGGCTTTGATCCTGCTTACCTATTTTGTTGTTTTTTATAACTGGTAAAGGCCTCGGGTTTGTTGGGCTCCTCACACCACATCCACATTATTCATGATAGTCACACTCTTAAAACTTTTATGTTGATGAAGAAGAGCAACCTGCTCCAGCATATCTTTTTTGCAATTAGCGATCGTCTTTGAATCGCGGGGAAGTTTTATCAATAGTTCCATTAAATGCTGGTTACGAATACGATTAATAACAGGCTCTGCCGGGCCAACAAGATACTGACCATACTTTACTTTCAATCCATCAGCAAAAAAATGAGAAGCTTTTTCTACTACTTCTTTTATTTTATGTTTGAAAGTGACATGAATTAATCTTGAGAATGGAGGGTAGAAAAACTGTTTTCGTTTTTCGATCTCCTCAGTATATAATTTTTTATAGTCATGTTCTTTCACCAATTGCAAAACAGGATGGGTCGGTTGAATAGTTTGAATTAAAACCTTACCGGTTGCTTCTTTTCGGCCTGCTCTCCCACTTACTTGTTCCATTAACTGAAATGCTCTTTCATTCACTCTGAAATCTGCAAAGCTTAACAAACCGTCAGCATCAAGTATTCCTACAAGATCGACGTTGTCAAAATCCAAACCTTTAACCACCATTTGAGTGCCGACTAAAATATCGATACGTTGTTGTTCAAATTGCTGGATCAACACATCGTGTGCATTTTTCCCCCGAACAGTATCAATATCCATCCTTGCAATTTTTGCATTAGGGAATTGTTCCACCAATAACTCTTCAATTTTTTCTGTTCCAAAATTCCTTTGTATAAAATTATGATTGCCACACGCCGCACAAGTAACTAAAGGTGCATAAGTAGTACCGCAATAATGACAAATAAGTTTATTGGAAAACTTGTGATAGGTCAGCGATACATCACAATACTTGCATTGCGGTATCCAACCGCAAGCATTACAAACCTGGTAAGGAGTATAACCGCGGCGGTTTTGAAAAAGGATAACCTGTCTTTGTCTTGCTAATACTTCATTCACAGCATCGATGAGGGGCGGTGATAGCATCACTTTCCCTTTTTCTTTTTGAAAAACTTTCTTGGTGTCAATGATCTCAATTGGTGGCAGCTGCACATCGCCAAAGCGCTGCATCAATTCAGTCAACCCATATTTTCCCGTTATTGCGTTATGATAACTTTCCAATGAAGGCGTGGCACTCCCCAACAAAGTTTTTGCGCCAAACAAAGAAGCAAAATAAATTGCCGCATCTCTCCCATTGTATCGTGGTGCTGGATCATGTTGCTTATAAGAGGTATCATGTTCTTCATCGCAAATGATCAGGCCCAAATTTTGGAAAGGAAGAAACACAGAGGATCTTGCTCCAAGCACTATTTTCAATTCACCACTTTTCACCTTATTCCATATCTCCACTCTTTCATTCTGAGAAAATTTAGAATGATAAATCCCAATATGACCGCCAAAATGTTTTCGCAAGCGGCGAATGATCTGTGAAGTAAGAGCAATCTCCGGCAACATATATAAAACCTGTTTGCCTTGTCGAATAATTTGTTCAATGAGTTTTATATAAATAAGAGTTTTGCCACTGCTGGTAATGCCATGCAGAAGACAAACCTGTTTTTCAGTAAATAATTGTTGTGTTTTTTCGAGAACTTCCTGTTGCAGCGCCGTTAATTCAAAATCTATTTTTATGTCTTTGGGTAAATACTGAAGACGATCGATCACTCTTTTTTCTATTCGCAGGATCTCTTTATCCACTAATCCTTTTAATTGCGCATCAGAAGCATTTGATTTTTTCAGCAAGCTGGTCTTTGTTACTTCACCTTCTGTTTTTATTAAATGAAGATAGCTGAGCAAGAGTTCCATTTGCTTTGGCGCCTTTGTCCAGTTATTCAACAACTCAGAAAGTTTCTCATCGCTGCTGTATTCCGGGTTTAGTAAAACATATGTTTCTTTTTTAGGAGAATAAGTTTGCTTCAATGCTTCCCATACAAAACAAACTTTCTTTTGTATAAGGCGATTGATAACAGGATAAACATGAGATGAATCCAGCACTTGTTGCACTTCCGTCAGCTTTAGCTCTTTTTTGATCAACAAGGCTTCTGCTACTAAATATTCATCGTGATCTAATAGAGAGAAATCATCGCCGTATTCATCATTAA
>VBAS01000124.1:0-9268 GCA_005882975.1 Bacteroidota bacterium
TTTTTGGTTCTATCGGTTTTGCTATGAATAATGGCTTGCTGGCCCTTATAAGTCGACGGGCTGGCGAGAATAAAACCGAAGAGATCGGGAAAATTTTCAACCAGGGAATATTTAATGCGCTGCTGGTTGCTGCTATCGCTATTACTCTTTCTTATACTATAACACCAACTCTTCTTCGGGCAATATTACATGAGCCTGAAAAAGCGGAAATGGCCATTAGCTTCTTAAAGATCCGTATCTGGGGTTTACCATTCTTATATATCTATCAAATGCGGAATGCTTTGCTTGTCGGCACCAACCAAAGCAAATACATGGTGATGGGAACAATTGCTGAAGCAGTGGCAAATGTTGTTTTTGATTATACATTGATCTTTGGTAAATGGGGTTTACCGGAATTGGGTTTTAATGGAGCCGCCTATGCATCTATTATTGCCGAGTTTGTTGGCATGTTTGTTATTTATATTGTTATACATCAAAAAGGAATAGCTCAGCGCTTTGCATTATTTAAAAACCTGCGTTGGGATAAACAAAATGCATCACTCATAACTGCCATGTCCGCCCCATTGGTATTTCAGCATGCAATAAGCATAATGAGCTGGGAGTTTTTCTTTATTCTTATTGAAAGAAATCAATCGTCAGATACACCGCAAGCAATTTCTAACGTTATGCGAAATGTATTTGGCATGTTTGGCTGCATGAGTTGGGCATTTGCATCCACCAGCAACAGTATGGTAAGTAACATAATTGGACAAGGCAAAAAAGACCAGGTCATTTTCGTCATTAATAAAATTGTAAAGTTGAGTACCAGCATTGCCATTGTTCTTTGCATTCTACTCAATCTTTTTCCGCAAGTATTTCTTTCCATCTATGGCCAGGGAGATGAATTTATACAAGCCGGCATCCCGGTTATCAGGGTTGTATCACTTGCTATGATATTGATGTCATTCTCTGTTGTATGGCTCCATGCAATTACTGGTACTGGCAACACAAAAGTTACTTTTACAATTGAAGCAGTAACGATCACTTTATATTGTATCTATATATACGTAGTTTTTGAAAAGCTAAAACTTTCGCTCACAATTGGATGGATGAGTGAATGGCTTTATTGGGTCTGTATGTTCATTCCTGCTTTCTTTTATTTGCGAGGTAATCATTGGAAAAAGAAAGTGATTTGATAACCAGCTGCATTGCTACTATCATCGTCTGTTGTGTCACTCACTTATACTTTCTGTAATTCTATTCAACAATTTATACATTCCTGTAAACTGTCTGAGTCTTGTCATGTTGAGCCGATATAGTTAGTTCCCCTGCGATCTTAGTAATGCCAGGCGAGACATCTCATGGATCAACTATCCTGAGATGTCTCGCCTTACTTTCATCAAAGTTGTAAATGATAATAGTCAGCGGCTCGACATGACAAGATTGGATTATACTAAAGTTTGGCTTGCTTCGTCTTCTCTGAATAAGCAAGGGATCACTAACTTCGGGTTGTTAGTGAAAACATCAGCATCGACTATTATGATTATTTATAGAACCATTTCTTTTCTCCAACTAATTTTACTTTTTCTTTTCAGACTTGGATATCTAACAGGAGCTTCAATTGCTTTGTATCACTTCCAGGAAAACCCAATTGTTACTATTATAGTTACAGCAATTTGCTTACTATTTTTTATTCTTAGTGGATCAGATGAAATAATCGTTTATAAAGATATCGTTGAATATAAAAGCAGAAATATTCTTCGAGTTTTCAGAGAACGGAAAAAATTTAATATGAACGATATTAAAACATTTCAGGCTGAAGGAAATTATGATATTGGCTCCGAACTTCGCGGTTTTAATAATAATCCTAAAAATGATACGTATAACAATATTAGAATACATTTTAAAGATGGTTCTGTTACCAACTTTACTACAAGCATTTATATTAAAAAACTTAAAAAGGCAGCTTTTGAAATTGACAAATTAATTGATAATAGCAAGTGATTAATAACTTCGGGTTGTCAGTAAAAACACCAACAACGACTTAAAAGAATTAATTTTGGCCACTTACAACCAATCAATACTTCAGAGTTAATGAAGGAGAAACTGCAGCAGCTAGAACGACAACTTGAAGGAGATCTTTTTTATGACATTACGATGCGTACCCTGTATGCTACAGATGCATCAGCCTATCGTGAAATGCCATTAGCGGTGGCTATTCCAAAAACTATTGAAGACATTAAACTCCTTATCAGGTTTGCAAAGAACGAAAAGACCTCATTGATCCCAAGAACAGCCGGTACTTCGCTGGCGGGACAAGTGGTAGGAAGTGGCATCATTGTAGATGTTTCAAAATACTTTACACAGATATTAGAACTGAATAAAGAAGAAAACTGGGTGAGAGTACAACCCGGTGTTATCCGTGATGAACTGAATATGTTTCTAAAACCACACGGTTTATTTTTCGGACCAGAAACATCAACTGCCAACAGGGCCATGATCGGCGGAATGGTTGGTAATAATTCCTGCGGCTCTAACTCTGTAGTGTATAGGAGTACAAGGGAACATTTGCTGGAAGTAAAAGCATTGCTGAGTGATGGAAACGAAGCGGAATTTAAATCACTAAATATTGATGAGTTTCATACAAAATGCGAAGGCACAGGACTGGAGTCAGATATATATAGATCTGTCCGCAGCTTTTTGAGCAATTATGAAAACCAGTCAGAGATAAGAAAAGAATTTCCAAAAGCATCTGTAGAAAGAAGAAACACAGGTTATGCGATCGATTCATTACTGGAATCTGCACCATTCACTGCAGGCAAAGAAGATTTTAATTTTTGTAAACTCATTGCAGGATCGGAAGGCACACTGGCTTTTATTACTGAAATCAAATTGAATGTTGTGCCACTTCCGCCAAAAGAAGTGGGCTTGCTTTGTGTACACTTTAATTCTATTGACGAATCTTTAAGGGCAAATCTCATTGCCTTAAAATATAAACCCAGTGCCAGCGAACTGATAGATCATTATATTCTTGAATGCACCAAAGAAAATAAAGAACAGATCAAGAACCGTTTTTTTGTACAGGGCGACCCGGGTGCAATACTGGTTATTGAATTTGCAAGAACGAACCGCGAAGAAATAATTCAACTTGCTAAACAAGTGGAAGCTGACATGAGAGCCGCAGGATTAGGTTATCATTTCCCCTTATTATTTGGAGAAGACTCAAAAAAAATATGGACACTGCGCAAAGCGGGACTTGGCTTGCTGAGCAATTTACCCGGCGATGAAAAAGCAGTGCCTGTAATTGAAGATACTGCTGTGGACGTAAATGATCTGCCGAATTATATCCGCGATTTCAATGAAATATTAAAGAAGCATGATCTGTATTCAGTGCATTATGCACATGCCGGATCAGGTGAAATACATTTAAGACCCATTATTAATTTAAAAACAAAAGAAGGCAATAAATTATTCAGAACAATTGCAGAAGAGATAGCAACATTGGTAAAAAAATATAATGGCTCACTTAGCGGCGAACATGGTGATGGAAGATTGCGAGGTGAGTTTATTAAACAAATGGTGGGTGAAAAAAATTATCGCTTGTTGAAAGAAGTAAAACGAACCTGGGATCCTGAAAATATTTTCAATCCAAATAAGATCGTTGATACGCCACCGATGGATACGATGCTGCGTTATGTTCCCGGCCAGCAAACACCAGCTTTCAAAACCGTTTTTCGTTTCCATAACCAGGATGTGCTGCAACATGCCGAACAATGCAATGGAAGTGGTGATTGCCGCAAAACACAATTATCAGGCGGTACTATGTGTCCATCTTTCATGGGGACACGCAATGAAAAAGATACTACAAGAGCAAGAGCCAATATCCTGAGAGAGTTTTTGACCAACTCAGATAAGCTTAATCGTTTTGATCATAAAGAGATCTATGATGTAATGGATCTGTGCCTGAGTTGCAAAGGCTGTAAATCCGAATGCCCGAGCAATGTGGATGTGGCTAAACTGAAAGCTGAATTTTTGCAGCACTATTATGATGCGAATGGTGTCCCATTCCGGTCGAAATTAATTGCAAACTTCAGTGCTTCAGCAAAGCTTGGTGCAATTGCTCCTGGTATTTATAATTTTTTAATGACGAATAGGACTATCAGTAAGCTTGTAAAAAGGTTTTCAGGATTTGCAGCAGAACGTTCGATGCCGACAATGTATAAAACGACTTTAAAAAACTGGTATAAAAAATACAAGCTGCAACGAACCAAAAACCAGAAACCAGAAACCAGAAATCAGAAACTCTATCTTTTCTGTGATGAGTTTACAAACTATAACGATACAGAGATCGTTGCTGGAAAAACTTGGATATGAGGTGATCATTCCAGAACATCTTGAAAGCGGCAGGGCTTGGTTGTCAAAAGGGCTGATAAGAAAAGCAAAAGAAATATCCAATAAAAATATTTCATTGCTGCATCCATTAGTAACTGCTGATACACCATTAATAGGTATTGAACCTTCAGCCATCCTCACTTTCCGTGACGAATATATTGACCTTGCTGATGATGCGCAATTTGAAAAAGCAAAACAACTTGCTGCAAATGTTTTTTTGATCGATGAGTTTATCGCCAGTGAAATTGAAAAAGGAAATATCAGGAAAGAACAATTTACCAAAGAACAAAGAACGATCAAGCTGCATGGACATTGCCAGCAAAAAGCATTATCAAGCGTGGCGCCTTCGGTAAGATTATTATCACTGCCCGAAAATTATAAAGTAGAAACGATCCCTTCCGGTTGTTGCGGCATGGCCGGTTCCTTCGGTTATGAAAAAGAACATTATGATCTGTCAATGAAGATCGGTGAGCTTGTTTTGTTTCCCACTGTTCGCAAGCAAACTGATGAAGTAATAATTGCTGCCCCCGGCACCAGTTGCCGCCACCAGGTAAAAGATGGTACAGGTAAAAAAGCATTGCACCCTGTAGAAGTGTTGTGGGAGGCGTTGGTGTGAGTCTTCTGTATTTTTTGGATTGCTTCGGCTTACATTACTAAATATGTATTGTCTTTTGTTTGACGCCTCGCAAATGACGAACACTCGACGGTGTCGTGCATATGCTCTATTCACGAAGTATTCGTCATTGCGAGGCTTGCCGATAGAAACACAATAAATTAAATGGTTGTTAACGGCAAGCCGAAGCAAACTAGAAAACGACACTTCCACTTGTCATGTCGAACCGAGTGTATTAGTTCGGTTGTTACTTTAGTGAGGTAAGGTGAGACATCTCAGGATCATTAAAACCTGAGATGTCTCGCCTTCGTTTATAATATTTGTAAATGTCATTAATAATCGGGCTCGACATGACAAGACTCTAAATTGCTGAATAGCCCTTCGGCAAGCTCAGGGTGACAGTGAAAAGCAAGATGAGTTGAAAAGAATTACAGAACGTACAAGAGTGCGACGCAACAAAAGGTAAATAGTAGTAATGCAGTTGGGCTAATAAAATTCAGAGTGCTTCGGCCTTCATCACTAAAATTGTTCGCAACTTTAGTAAGGCGGCCCCGCAAGTATCAATCCACAAACTGCACCGAATAGATCATCGGCAAATAATTATTGATCGTCTGCCAGCTTTCACCACGATCGGGAGAGAAAAATAAATTACCTGTAGTTGTACCAAAAGCAAGTGCATCACCGGAGTTTGCCAAACAATGACGATACACTATATCAAAACAGTTTTCCTGCGGCAACCCGTTTCTTTGTTCTTTCCATGTCTTACCGCCATCATCCGTTCTGCAAATACAGAGAGCACCTTTAATGGCAGTACGGGTCATGTCACTATTTGCAGGCGCCACCCATGCCTGGTTAGGATCATCGTCTGCAACAGCTATAGCAAAACCAAATCTTGCAGTACCTTCTTTTTGTCCAATATCTTCCCAATTCATCGCAGCATCTGCTGAACGAAAAATACTGCAATGATTTTGTTGCCATAGTATATCAGGATTTGAATTAGCAGCAACAAGAATATGCGGATCATAGCCAGTCTCTGCGTCAGGATTCGGTAAGAAATCTGCCCACATACCTTTATTCCGAATATGCCATGACTTGCCGCTGTCTTCCGTTTCAAAAACTCCTGCACAACTAATACCGATATGGATCCTGTTTTCATTTCGCGAATCAACAACGATAGAATGAATACCGGGTTGATCACGACCGCCACCAAACCATCCATCTTTACGTGTCGGATGATTCCACAGCGATTCTACTAATTGAAAATTTTTTCCATTGTCTTCACTTAAAAACAAACCACCGGGATCAGTGCCCAGCCAAATACGTGATGGAAATTTTTTACCACCATGCGCCATCGCCCATATATATCGTGTAGTGGCAGGAACTCCATCTTTGATCTCTGAACCTTCAGGATAGGCAGGCGCAGTCATTTCTTCCCATGTATTCCCTCTAACATTAGAACGATGAAGCTTTACACCCCAATGTCCATGATCGAGAGCGGCCCACCAGGTACCGTTTCTTTCATCTGCATAAGCAATAGAAACAGGAACTCCTTCAAAAGAAAGATTCTCATTTTTCCATTTACCGTTTTTAAACTGGTAAGAAATAAAACCTTTGCGGGTTCCTAATAAAAGAGTCTTTTTCATAAACTATATTTTTTATCCGCCAGATAATGCCTGCATGATATATATTTCGCTGCCTGCAGAAAATGTATCAGTCAATTTATTCCGATCGTTTATCATTTTGCCATCAATAAAAATATTGACATGCCTGCGAAGACTTCCTCTTTCATCAAGCACATAACTCTGAAGACCGGGATAATTAGTTTCTATCTCCTTGAATATTTCTGCCAATGTTTTTCCAGCAGCCGGGGTGTCTTTCAGCTTAGGAAAAAATCTTTTTAATGCGTAAGTGAATTTGATCGTTGGCATAGCTTAGCTAAGCTACATAATAATTCAAAATATTTAATGACTATCGTATGTTGCAAGACAATTAAACTCAAATGTAAAAAAATGAACCACATAGACACATAGGACACAATAGGAAGTCACACATAGTATATCTATGTGAAAACTATGTTCCTATGTTTCTATGTGGTGAAAAAAAGGTTGTCATAAGCGGATAGTCAATAAGTATTTTAGAATGAAGGATATTAAAATGTTGTGCGGTAAGTAGCGCCTACAGTTCCATTAAAACCAGCTATTGGAGGGACCTTTTTTACCACACGAACTTCTATTTCGATTATGGAAGAGAATTTATCATGAATTTTTTTTGCGATCGACTGGGTTAATGTTTCCAATAATTCCCTCGGTAAATTCATTTCTTTTTTAATGATCTCAAACACTTCAGCATAGTTCACTGTTTCTTTAATAGAAGAAACTTCATGATGGCTTGAATCTAGTTTTGCCAAAACATCCACAGCAAATTCACCGCCTACTTTCTTTTCTTCGGCATATAGCCCATGAAAAGAATAAAACTGCAGTCCTTTTAACTCTATTATGAATTCTCCCATCACAGCAATTTAACCATTTGACAATTCAACAGTTTATTTAGTGAAGACCTTTTGCCCCAAGCCATCGCTCTGCATCCAATGCCGCCATACATCCACTTCCTGCAGCAGTTACTGCCTGCCGGTAAATTTTATCCTGCACATCACCACTGGCAAACACTCCTTCGATATTTGTTTTTGAAGTACCCGGAATAGTTTTGATGTAACCTGCTTCATCCATATCCAACCATCCTTTAAAAATTTCTGAATTTGGTTGATGCCCGATCGCAACAAAAAATCCACTAACAGGAATAGTTTGCTCTTCCCCGGTTTTATTATTCTTAACTCTTACACCATTTACATGTTTATCACCTAAAACTTCTGCGGTATCAGTGTCCCAATACATCTTAATATTCTTTGTATTCAGCACTCTTTCCTGCATTACTTTACTTGCCCTCATTTCATGACGACGAATAAACATATGCACCGTTGTACAAAGCTTGCTGAGGTATAATGCTTCTTCTGCCGCAGTATCACCGGCTCCTACTATTGCCACTTCTTTATTACGAAAGAAAAATCCATCGCATACAGCGCAGGCACTTACACCAAAACCATTTAAACGCTGCTCGCTTTCTAATCCGAGCCACTTAGCTGATGCACCTGTCGAAATGATCACCGAATTTGCTTCGATCCATTTTTCCTCATCGATCTCTATTTTAAATGGATGAGAGGAGAAATCAACTTTTGTTGCTATGCCATATCGAATATCTGCACCCATACGATGAGCTTGCTTTTCAAAATGCACCATCATTTCTGGCCCCTGCACACCGTCAGCATAACCCGGATAATTTTCAACTTCTGTTGTAATTGTTAATTGTCCGCCCGGCTGAATGCCCTGGTATAATACTGGTTTTAGATTAGCCCTTGCAGCATATATCGCTGCGGTGTAACCTGCAGGTCCGGATCCAATGATAAGGCAGTTCACTTTCTTGTTAGTACTATTGTCCATTCTTTTATCTTGTTTACAAAACACCCTCTCTTGCTTCGCGTTGCTCGCAATGACGAGAGAGGGATTAAGTATGATTTGCAAAAGTAAATGTAATTGATGAATCAAGCAGTCAGCCTCATGACTATGTTATTAATCTTTAATAACTCTAACGAGGAATAATAATGGTTCGGAATTGCGGAGCATAACCTCCAAAATAACCCAATGCGCCATTACTGACATTACTCAAAACCTTTGTTGGAGTAGCAAACGGGTTTCCAATACTGCTATAACTAAATTCCATCGTTCGCCAGAAATCAAAAGTGGCTTTATCGATTTGAGAAAGTTTCAATGTAACAGTATCTCCTTTATCAAACAATGAATAGTTATCCGGCAAATCCTGGTTTCTGTCAACACCTCTCTCCACTTCAATTTCATAACTGGTGCCATCTATGATCTGGTCATCATAAACTGAATTCAGGGCCGGATAAAAAGGTTCTTTGTTTCTTTTTGTAAAATACCGGATATAATCGCCATATCCTGCCTGGTCTGTTGCTCTTACCATCAGCGCTACTTTGTTTGAATCATTACTTCCCGGAGCTTGCTTCCAAAAAAGAGAATCAAGTCTTCTTGTAAGTGCTGGAATTTTGGTTGTTGCAGTAAACTCATTTCCGCCGGAAACAATCCTCAATGAATATTGTGTATTGGTTTGTCCAACAAAGGCCGTAGAAGGGCTTGAAGGATCATTAGAATAAAAATAGAAATAATAACTATTTGCAATATGAATTGAATCTTCTTTCAACTTATGAGTAAG
>VBAS01000124.1:9472-10754 GCA_005882975.1 Bacteroidota bacterium
ACAAAGGTAAACACCTGTACTGATGAATTGTTTTGAAACTGGTAATTAACTAAAACAAAACAGTCTAGCCTGAGGCTAGACTGTTTACGATTAACCCATTAATTTATTTTTATCCTAAATATGCTTTTAATGCATTGCTGTAACGGGCTTTTTGCAAACGCTTAATGGCTCTTTCTTTGATCTGGCGAATACGTTCTTTTGTAAGATCATATTTCTGCCCGATCTGTTCAATGGTTACTCCATTTTCACCATCTAATCCGAAATAAGCATTTACAATTTCAGCTTCACGGGGAGAAAGAGATTTTAAAATGCGGCGGATCTCATTACGAAGTGAATCTTTCATCACATCATCATCTGTATCATCACTACCTTCCAGCAGATCACCCATTGCTACATCTTCAGCTTCATGCACAGGTGCATCAAGACTCGTGTGACGGGTATTGCTTTGGAAAATATTGTTGATCTCCGTTTCGCTCATTTCAAGGATCTCAGCAAGTTCTTCCGTGCTTGGCTCTCTTTCATGTTCTTGTTCGAAAGCCATGTAAGCCTTGTTGGCTTTGTTATAGGTGCCAATTTTGTTTTGAGGCAGGCGGACTAATCTGCCCTGCTCTGCCAACGCCTGGAGGATGGACTGGCGAATCCACCAAACGGCGTAAGAGATGAATTTAAAACCCTTTGTTTCATCGAAACGCTGGGCTGCTTTTATCAAACCGAGGTTACCCTCGTTGATCAGATCGCTAAGAGAAAGCCCCTGGTGCTGATACTGCTTAGCAACAGATACCACGAATCTAAGGTTGGCTTGCACCAATTTGTCTAATGCTCTTTGCGCATCCACTGGATTACGATGGGCCATTTTAATACGCTGGGCAAGTGTTGTCTCCTCTTCGGGAGTGATCATCGGAATTTTAGAAATTTCCTGAAGATACTTTTCAACTGCCTGGCTGTCCCTGTTCGTGATCTGGGTGGCAATTTTTAGCTGCCTCATAATTGATTTATTACAAGTTTAATTAACGAAAAATTTGAAAAATAGAGTTGGTTTGTTCAAGGAAAGCTGCAAAGGGTAAGTTAATTATTACCGTCCAAGTGTGATTGCAAAGTTACGTTACAACCGCGGTTTCTCATAGCCTTTAGGGAAAAATGTTTGATAAAAAGATCAGTGCAATCGATTGATAAAAATCAACTCTGGCTGTAATCATTACTGAGCAAGGCTTTCACCAGTCATAAAAACTTTTGCTTTCTAAACGTTAATCGAAATTATTCGACAACAATTTGAAAAATCAAG
>VBAS01000125.1:0-6745 GCA_005882975.1 Bacteroidota bacterium
ATTTATAATCGAGACATTGTAAAACAAAATGCGAGGGATCATAAAGCAAACAGGCTCTTTTATGATTATTTACTTTTTCTAAAAACATTTCATAAGAAATACCATCATGCAGATCTTCTCCTGGATGAATTTCATAACAAACATCTACACCACATTCATCAAAATAATTTAAGATCGGCATCCACCGATCTGCTAATTCTTTAAATCCTGATTCAACCAAACCTGCGGGACGTTGCGGCCATGGATAAATTGTCGGCCATAACAATGCACCACTAAATGTTGCATGAGCATTCAATCCCAAATTTTGTGAAGCTTTAGCTGCATATCTTAATTGCTGTACCGCCCATTCAGTTCTTGCTTTGGGGTTTTTCTTTACACTGTCTGGCGCAAATCCATCAAACAGATCATCATAAGCAGGATGCACTGCCACTAATTGTCCCTGCAAGTGTGTAGATAGTTCCGTTATTTCTAATCCTGCTTCGCTTACCAATCCCTTTAATTCATCAGCATAGGTTTTACTCTCTGCTGCTTTTTGCAGATCGATACAACGCGAATCCCATGTAGGAATTTGCACACCAAGAAAACCAAGGCTCCTTGCCCATTGGCAAATTGTTTTCATATCGTTGAACGGTGGCTTATCACCCATGAACTGTGCAAGAAAAATTGCTGGGCCTTTGATCGTCTTCATTATAAAAAATATTAGTTCTTAATTATTCATTTTTAATTAAACCTTGAACTCCGTCCATTTTGCATCTGACTTACCTGAGGCAACAACATTTTCAATAAATGCCATTCCTCTTATTCCTTCATCCACGCCTGGAAAATCAAGCCATTCTTCTTTTGGTTTTTCATCATTTGCTTTTGCACGAACAGTTAGAGAAAAATTTCTATACAGATTTGCAAAGGCTTCCAAATATCCTTCCGGGTGACCCGCAGGTGTTCTTGAATTATGCGAAGCATAGGAACTTACATAGCCAGTACCTGCACGATAAATTTCAGCAGGTTTATCAAGCCATTTCACTAATAAAGTATTTGCATCTTCCTGCTTCCATTCGAGTCCGCCTTTTTCTCCATACACTCTTATCTTAATACAATTTTCTTCACCTGCAGCAATTTGTGTTGCCATCAATACACCGGTTGCTCCGTTATTGAATTTCATAAATGTTGCCCCGTCATCATCAAGCATCCTTCCATCAACTACAATATTCAGGTTAGCACATAAATGAGTAACCTGCAAACCCGTTACATATTCTGCCATATTAAACGCATGCGTTCCGATATCTCCCATCGCTCCTGCAATACCACTACGTTTAGGATCTGTGCGCCACGAAGCCTGTGCATTTCCTTCGCTTTCTTTCAATGTACTAAGCCATCCTTGCGGATACTCAACATATACTTTTCTGATCTTACCAAGCGTTCCATTCTTCAACATTTGCTTTGCCTGCTTTATCATTGGATAACCAGTATAAGTATGAGTAAGTAAAAGGGTCTGTTTGTGCAACTTTTTCTTTTAACTGTTTTGCCTGCTCCAAAGAAAAAGTAATCGGTTTTTCAATTGCTACATTAAACCCCTTATCGAGAGCCATCATGGCAGGATCAAAATGCACGAAATTGGGAGTAACGATGCTGACAAAATCAATTCGTTTCTCTTTTGGCATTGCAGCTTCTTTTTCAAGCATCACTTTATAATCTGTATAAATTCGGGATTCATCCAGAAATAAACTTTTTCCTGAATCAACCGCGATCTCTGGATTAATACTTAATGCGCCGGCAACAAGTTCAACCTGTGCATCCATATTAAAAGCAAAACGATGAATAGCGCCGATGAATGCATCCTTGCCACCACCGATCATTCCCATTCTGAGTTTCCTGTTTTCCATATTTCAAACAGTTGTTTGTGGTTTGATATAAATTAAATTCGTAAACAATGAAGATAAATGTGTTTTTAAAAATAGTACATTTAGCCTTTCCAAAAATTTTTTCATCAAAATCAACGATATGCAAGCCGTAAACAAAAATCAATTATTCGTTGCCAGTTGTTTAGCGCTACTGGTTACTTCGCTTTCTTTTGGGATCAGGGCCGGTATTCTTGGCCGCCTCGGTGTTGAATTTAATTTGGACAAGGCTGAACTTGGAACGATTGCTGCAACAGCATTTTGGGGATTTCCATTGGCTGTTGTTATTGGCGGTATGGTGGTCGATGTAATTGGTATGAAACGGTTATTGGTGCTTGCATTTATCTTTCACATGGTAGGAATATTGTTGACAATTTTTGCGGGAAGTTTTTCCAATCCTTTCTGGGCTTTATTTATTTCAACCCTATGCATAGGAATTGCAAACGGAACGGTGGAAGCCGCTTGTAATCCATTGATCGCTTCTTTATATACAGATAATAAAACAACCAAACTAAATCACTTCCATTTATGGTTTCCCGGAGGAATTGTTATCGGGACATTGATCGTTTATTTTCTGGATAAAGCTGGCATTGGCTGGCAAATTCAAATGGCATTGATGATCATACCTGCACTATTATATGGCTTCCTGTTTGTCAAACAAACTTTTCCTCCAACAGAACGAGTTGCCAGTGGTATATCAACAAGTGAAATGTACAAGTCATTGGTAAATCCTCTTTTTATTTTTATGATCATATGCATGTTTGGCACCGCGATCACAGAATTATTTACAGGGCAATGGATCGAATTGTTACTTAAGAATGTAACTGAAAACGCATTATTAATATTAACTGTCACCACAGGTGTTATGGCTATTGGAAGAGCTTTTGCAGGTCCTGTTGTTCATAAATTCTCTCCACAGGGTGTGTTACTGGGGTCTGCAATTTTAGCCACGTTAGGTCTATATATGCTCGGACATACTTCAGGAAATATGATATTTTTCGGCGCATTGGTTTTTGGTGCTGGTGTTTGTTATTTCTGGCCATGCATGCTAGGTTTTGTTTCAGAATATTTACCAAAGACCGGAGCAGTTGGTATCAATTTAATGGGCGGAGCCGGCATGTTTGCTGTATCCTTATATACAATGTTTATGGGTGGAGTTTATGATAAACTGATATTAAAGCAACTTCCTCCTGGCGCCGACCTGAAGGTTTATAACGCAACAGAGGCAACAGCACCAATGAAAGAAGCATTGGCTGCAGCTAATAAAGCAGCCGGACCCGAAGTGATCAATACAACACTTGTCATTCCAATTATATTGATTGTTGCATTCACGATACTTGTGCTGGTTATGCGTGGTAAACAAAAACCTGTTTTGCAAGTAGCCGCTCATTAATATAAACGATTATTGAACGCTATATGAAACTTACCACAGCTGTCCAACTTTCGATCATGATGTTTCTCCAGTATATTATCTGGGGCGCATGGTATGTAACAATGGTGACCTATATGGCATCGCATTTTAAGGAACCAGGGATAGACAATAGCATAGGTCAGGCTTATTCTGCACTGGCGATAGCTACTATGATCTCCCCTTTTTTCGTTGGAATGATCGCTGACAGATTTTTTTCAGCACAACGTATTATGGGTGTGTTGCATTTAATAGGAGCCGTATTATTATTCTTAGCGACAAAAGTTGATAATAGTTCTGCGTTCTACTGGATAATTTTATTTTACTCATTACTCTATATGCCTACGATCGCTTTGTCGAACAGCATTGCATTTCATCAAATGTCTGATCCCGGAAAACAATTTCCATGGATAAGAGTATTTGGGACATTAGGATGGATCGTTGCTGGTTTAATAATCGGCAGTTTAAAGATCGAACCTTCCATTTATACATTCCTTATCGCTGCTGGTGTTTCGGCTGCATTGGGATTATTCAGTTTCGTTTTACCCAATACACCTCCAAAAGGAAAAGCAGTTTCCTCTGCATCAAGGGCATTAGGCACCGAATCATTTGTACTATTTAAAAGCAAGCCTTATCTTATATTTTTCATTGCTGCTATATTAGTTTGTATTCCACTCTCATTCTATTACGGGTTTGCAAATGGCTTTTTAAATGAACTTAATATTGATAAAGCCGCAGCTAAAATGACAATGGGACAATTTTCAGAAGCTATTTTTATCCTGGCAATCCCATTCTTGTTCAATCGCATTGGTGTTAAAAATATGTTGCTAATGGGCATGACTGCCTGGATCCTTCGCTATGTATGTTTTGCATATGGCAATACTGATGGAAATATGTGGATGCTTTATGCCGGTATTATTTTACACGGTGTCTGCTATGATTTCTTTTTTGTAACAGGCTATATGTACACAGAGAAGAAAGCTGGTGAAAAAATAAAGAATGCCGCACAGGGACTATTCACTTTTGCTACTTATGGAGTTGGTATGTTCATAGGAACACTGATATCAGGTAAAGTTGTTGATAAATATGTAATGTCACCCGGAGGTCATGATTGGAAAAACATTTGGTTTGTTCCAGCTTATATCGCACTGGGTGTGCTTTTATATTTTATTTTATTTTTTAGAGAGAAAAGACAAATACAGGTGGCTGGCTTATCAGAAAATATTGCGGCTCCTGAAGTTTGAAGCATGGACTATTGTAACTTTAGAATCCGCTTGTAAATATGAAAAAATCAAACCGTCGTGATGCCTTGAAAAAAATTGTAGCTGGAACTGCGGCCGCATCAGTCGCTCCTTTTATAAGTTCTTTTGCAGCCGAAGAAACAAATTCAAAAAAATTAAAATTGAAAGGCAACATCAATCACTCTGTTTGCCAATGGACCTACAACCATATTCCATTGGAAGAACTTTGTGTTGAAGTAAAAAAAATAGGCATCGGTGCCATTGATCTTATAGCTCCAAAAGATTGGCCAATGCTTAAAAAATATGGACTTTATTCTTCCATGTGTTATATAGCGGGTAAGGTAAGTCTCACTGAAGGTTGGAATAACAAGACCTTTCATCCGCAATTGATCAAAGACTTTAGCGAAACGATCCCACTTGTAAAAGAAGCGGGTTATAAAAACCTTATTTGCTTTAGTGGTAATCGTAAAGGAATGGATGATGAAACTGGTATGAATAATTGCGTTGAAGGTTTGAAACAAATAATGGGTCTTGCGGAAAAGAATGGCGTAATGATCCAAATGGAATTATTGAATAGTAAAGTGGATCACAAAGATTATATGTGTGATAAAACACCCTGGGGCGTCGAATTAGTAAAAAGAATAGGTTCACCCAATTTCAAATTACTCTATGATATATATCACATGCAGATCGATGAAGGCGATGTAATAAGATCCATCCAAAATTATAACGAGTATATCGGGCATTATCATACGGCGGGAGTTCCCGGTCGTCATGAAATAAACGAAAGCCAGGAATTATTTTACCCCGCGATCATGGAAGCAATTGTAAAAACAGGTTTTAAAGATTATGTGGCGCAGGAATTTGTACCGACTGGTAAAACCAATGATGAAAAAATTGCAGCATTAAAAGATGCGGTGAGAAGATGTGATGTGTGAGGTCGTGAGACGTGAATCGTCAGACGTGAGGAAGAAATTAGCAGCTATTCACTCACGATTCACGACTGATGACTCACGAATTGATGAATAGAACTACCAAACGTACAAGAGTGCGACGCAACATAAGTTTAATAGTAGCACTTCAGCAGGGCTCATAAAAAAATTTATATCTACATCAATATTCAATTTTAAATACCAAGTAAAACATGGCAGACAATAACACATTTGATGCGATCGTGGTTGGCTCCGGCATTAGTGGCGGCTGGGCAGCTAAAGAACTTACTGAACGAGGTCTTAATACAATCATGCTTGAAAGAGGCTTCAATATAGAGCATGGAAAAGATTATGAGAAAAGCAATAGGCCTGTGTGGGAGTATCCTCATCGCGGAGGCAGAACCCAGCAGATGATCGCAGATTATCCGCATCTTAAAAGAGATTACCCGCTGAATGAAAGAAATCTTCATTATTGGGCTAGTGATAAAGACAATCCTTATACGGAAACAAAAAGGTTTGACTGGTTTCGCGGATATCATGTAGGGGGTCGTTCATTAATGTGGGGACGTCAGAGCTATCGATGGAGTGAGATAGACTTTAAAGCAAATGAAAAAGATGGTATTGCAATACCCTGGCCAATTGGTTACAAAGACATTGAACCATGGTACACTCATGTTGAAAAATTTGCCGGTATTCAAGGTTCATATGAAAATTTGCCGCAATTACCCGACAGTCATTTTTTTTGCCGGCAATGGATCTCAATATTGTTGAGAAAGATGTGGCATCGAAGATCAAAACACATTATAATAATAAACGTACACTGATCATTGGTCGTACTGCCCATGTTACTGGCCCATTAGGTCACAGCCCGCAAAGAACAAATTGTCAATACCGTGATATGTGCTGGAATGGTTGTCCTTTCGGTGCTTATTTCAGTACACAATCTTCTACATTGCCTGCTGCAATAGCAACCGGCAAACTTACACTTGGCATCAATTCCATTGTTAAAGAAATTATTTATGATAAAGAAACCAAAAAAGCGAAAGGTGTAAGAGTAATTGATGCGGAAACAATGCAGGTGAAAGAATATTTTTCAAAAATTGTTTTCCTCTGTGCTTCGGCACTTAACTCAGCCTGGGTATTGATGAACTCAGCTACAGACATTTGGCCTGATGGATTAGGAAGCAGCAGTGGTGAATTGGGTCATAACGTTATGGATCATCATTTCCGTGTCGGTGCTAGTGGCGAAGTAGAAGGATTTGATGATAA
>VBAS01000125.1:6795-10581 GCA_005882975.1 Bacteroidota bacterium
GGTGATGAAAAAAGAGATTACCTGCGTGGATTTGGATACCAGGGTGGTGCAAGCAGAAATGGTTGGGGTCGCGAAGTTGCAGAATTAAGTGTCGGCGCCGATCTGAAAGATGCGTTGAGTGAACCTGGCGGATGGAGAATCGGCGCAACGGCATTTGGTGAAACACTTCCTTATCATGATAATAAGATCACGTTGGATAAAAACGTGAAGGATAAATGGGGTTTACCGGTCCTGAATTTCGATGTCGAGTTTAAAGAGAATGAGAAAAAGATGCGGGTGGATATGAAGGCTGATATGAAAGAAATGCTGGAAATAGCCGGTGTAAAAAATGTAAGGGACTATGATAATGACAACGCACCGGGTATGGGTATCCATGAAATGGGTGTGGCTCGAATGGGTCATGACCCAAAAACATCAGTATTAAATGCCAATAACCAGGTATGGGATTGCAAGAATGTATTTGTAACAGATGGTGCTTGTATGGTAAGTACCTCTTGTGTAAATCCATCACTCACTTATATGGCATTAACTGCAAGAGCATTGAAAAAAATGAATGTTTAATTAATCTTATTAAATTTTTTATAATGGACAGACGTGAATTATTAAAAATGGTTGCCGCTGCTACCGGCGGGATTGTTATTGGTGGAGAATTCTTTCTTGCTGGTTGCAAAAATCCAGATGCAGGAGCAGGAAAAGAATTTGGAGAAACAGATATTGCTTTTTTGGATGAAGTAGCTGAAACGATTTTCCCAAAAACATCAACACCTGGTGCTAAAGAAGCAAAGGTTGGCCAATTCATGACCGTGATGGTGAATGATTGTTATACAGAAGATAATCAGAAAGCATTTCGTGATGGGCAAGCAGCTATAAATGCGGCATGCAAAAAAATGCATGGACATGATTTTATGAAAGCGACTCCTGAACAAAAAAAAGCAGTTTTGGTTTCCCTTGATCCAGAAGTGAAAGAATACCTGGCAAAAAGAAAAGATTTTAATAAAGAACAAGATGACCTGGAAAAAAAGGCACAGGCAAATGGTGATACAAATTTTGAAAGGAAAACAATGCCTGATCATTATTTTACAATGATGAAGCAATTAACGATCCTCGGTTATTTTACATCAAAAGAAGGAAGAACCGGGGCCACAAGATATGAACCTGTACCAGGAAAATATATTGGTGACCTGGATTATAAAAAAGGTGATAAAATCTTTACCGGTCTTAATTAAACCCCCTAAATCCCTGCGGGGTTATTATGGAAGAACAATTTGATGCGATCGTAGTTGGTTCCGGCATATCCGGCGGATGGGCCGCAAAAGAACTTTGTGATAAAGGATTAAAAGTTTTATTGCTTGAACGTGGTCGCGATGTTGTTCATCTCAAAGATTATCCCACTGCAACAAAAGATCCGTGGCAGTTAGCACATCGTGGTGAAATGCCTCCTTCAGTTTTAAAAGAAAACCCCATCGTTGCAAAATGTTATGCATTTGGCGAAGCCACTGAACATTTTTTTGTAAAAGATAAAGAGCATCCCTACATACAGGAAAAACCTTTCGACTGGATCAGGGCCTACCATGTTGGCGGTAAATCATTGTTATGGGCAAGACAAGTACAACGCTGGAGCAAATTTGAATTTGATGCGCCTGCAAGAGATGGTTATGCAACCCCATGGCCAGTTAATTATGATGATATGGCACCATGGTATAGTCATGTTGAAAAATTTGCTGGCATTAGTGGAAATAAAGATGGATTGGAAAATTTACCTGATGGTGAATTTTTACCGCCATGGGATATGAACGTTGTGGAAAAACATCTTGTTGAACAAATAAAAATAAATTATCGTGAAAGGCCGGCTATCATTGGTCGGTGTGCTCATTTAACTCAACCACAGGATATACATATTCAACAAGGAAGACAACAATGCCAGGCAAGAAGTTTATGTGAACGTGGCTGTCCTTTTGGTGGTTATTTCAGCAGCAATGCGTCGACTATTCCATGGGCGCAGAAATCAGGAAATCTTACTTTAAAAACAAATTCAGTTGTTCATTCTATTATTTATGATGACAAGCAGAAAAAAGCGACTGGTGTAAAAGTGATCGATGCAAAAACAAAAGAGGCAACTGAATATTCTGCAAGAATAATTTTTGTAAATGCCGCTTGTATAAACACAAATCTTATTTTATTAAACTCAAGATCGGAGCGTTTTCCTAACGGGCTCGGAAATGACAATGGTCTTCTAGGAAAATTTATTTGTTTTCATAATTATCGCGGCAGCATTTCTGCCACTTATGATGGGTTTGAAAATTTTCAAACCTATGGTCGCAGACCGACAATGATCATCATGCCATCATTCAGAAATGTACGCAAACAGGAAATGCCATTTAAGCGTGGTTATCTTGTTGCGTTTACAGCAAACAGATACCAGGGCACTGGTTATGATGGCATCGGCGCTGAATTAAAAGATTCGATGACACAAGCTGGGCCATGGGGAATTTATATGATGATGCAGGGTGAAACAATTCCTAAAGAAACAAATCATGTTCGCCTAAGTACAGATAAAAAAGATGATTGGGGAATACCTCAATTGATAACTTCCGTTGATTACGATGAAAATGATGAACTGCTTGTAAAAGATTTTCATGAGCAGGGAGTTGAAATGCTCACAAAAGCGGGATGTAAAAACATTTATCCCCGGGATAGTAAACAAGCTCCCGGTTTGGATATTCATGAAATGGGTGGAGTAAGAATGGGAAAAGATCCAAAAACATCAATGCTTAATAAATGGAACCAGTTTCATAATTGCCCGAATGTATTTGTAACTGATGGAGCTTGTATGGCATCAACTGGAACACAAAATCCATCATTGACATTTATGGCAATAACTGCAAGAGCGGCAAATCATGCAGCGGAAGAATTTAAAAAAGGAAATTTTTAAAACCCCCTGTCCCCCTAAAGGGGTGACTTAGGTAGAATAGTTCTTTTTATTTTTTAGTTTAAGACAAATGAAAATATAGTTGTGTTACCAGCTTAAGTAGTTCTATTCAGCTTCTGTTGCGTTGCACTTTTGTACATTTCAAATTTAATTCAACAAAAAAGCCCCTTTAGGGGTTGGGGTCTGATATGAATACATACGACGCAATAGTAGTTGGCTCTGGTATAAGTGGCGGATGGGCTGCTATGGAATTATGCAAAAAAGGATTAAAAACAATAGTCCTTGAAAGAGGCCGGCAGGTTGAACATATTAAAGATTATCCTACCACCAATCTTGCTCCCTGGGAATTATTACATCGAAATCAAAACACAAAAAAAATTAAAGAAGATCAACATATACAGGTTCGTGGTTTTTGTAATGAAGCCAACAGTCATTTTTTTGTAAATGATAAAGAACATCCTTACGTACAAAAAAAACCTTATGACTGGATAAGAGGTTATCATGTGGGTGGTAGAAGCCTGATGTGGGGAAGACAATGTTATCGCTGGAGTGATCTTGACTTTGAAGCGAATTCAAAAGACGGTCATGGCGTTGACTGGCCGATCCGTTATAAAGATATAGCGCCGTGGTATAGTTATGTAGAACAGTTTGCCGGTATCAGTGGTAGCAAAGAAGGATTGCCTCAATTACCAGATGGTGATTTTTTACCTCCAATGGAAATGAATGCTCTCGAAACACATGTTTCAGAAAGCATAAATCAAAAATTTACTGATGGCAGAAGAATGATCATTGGACGGGTGGCCAATTTAACCAAAGGTTGGAATGGCCGTGGTCCGTGCCAATACCGTAATCTTTGT
>VBAS01000126.1:0-413 GCA_005882975.1 Bacteroidota bacterium
TAGTGGATTGGAAAATAGTACAAGGACAAACTGCTGGTCCGGATGAACCCACCGTAATAGTAACTGCATTAGAAGCTGGAGGTGTACCGGCTGTTTCCATATTCCCGGTATCATCAAACCCACGACTTTTAATAGTTACAGTTCCATTGGAAGAAGGTGTCCATGTAAAACTCCAGTTAGTTGTACCTGTTGCTACTTGCCACGTAACACCGCCGTCTACTGAAACTTCCACGCCTGCTACTACACCCCCGGCATCGGAGGCGGTACCTGCAATTGTGATAGCAGTACCGCTATTAACTGTTGCCCCTTCTGCAGGAGAATTGATAGTGGTGACTGGAGCCTGGTTATCGGAAGAAGCTGTAGCCGCTATCAATCCGCTCTGCAATGTTGCGGGCTGAGCACTCATGTCAGCT
>VBAS01000126.1:494-5399 GCA_005882975.1 Bacteroidota bacterium
CACCACTTGAATGCCTGTATAATGAAAGCTTATGTGTGTGTCCGTTTATAGTTGTGCTTGACATTAGAATGCGACCGTGCGGATAACTGTTTGCATAAGCAGCCTGTTCCCAATCCCATTCATAGCCGAGTGTGCCGTTAGGTAAAGTGCGGGTTTGACCAGTTGACAGTGAAGCAATAGTTGTGTTTCGCCAAAAACGTAAGTTCTTATATGTGTCTGGTACCTGGATAGCACCGGTAACATCATACCAACTTATCTGTCCGGAAAGTGCATTCTCAGGTCTGCATCCATCATTTGCACCGGTGGCGCCACAACCGCTTCGCCAAAGACCAGTCCACTCATTCGATGGATCACATTCTCCATTGCAAACATTTTCTCCCTCTACCCCATTATCGGCACCTTCTTTATAACATACAAGGGTGCGGAAGTTATCTTCCCAGCGTGTTTTCCAATACACTTCATTACCACTAAAAAAAGCAAGATGAACGCCGGCATTACGGGCATTTTCGAATTTGTTTCTTTCAGCAGCTGACCAATACTCATCATGGCCAACGGACATGAGTACTTTATGATTGGCAGGAGTGATAACAGTTGCACTCCTGCTCATATCTACGTTAGTTGTATAACTTACATCATAACCGTTTTTTTCGAGCCAGCGGATCATAGGATATTCAGCATTGAATAGCCAATCTTCTTCTGCACCTCCACCGCCTCCTCCATTTCGTGTAAGGAATGGCCTGTTGTAACTTACTTTAGTAGCATGATTAAAACCGGGAACAGTTGTGCCTGACCCATTAACATATAAACTGTTGCCACCATAATTATTATAAGCCTGCCACGTTGCATCTGATGTTTTAAAAAGCAAGCTCGATGTACTGGCATCATCTCTTACAACAAAAACAATATGACTGGAGCCAGCACTCCGCGTTAATTTGGCAATATAAATTCCCGAAACTGCGGTGGAAGGAACATCCCAATGAGCAGACTCTGCCCAATTGCTACAGTCAGTAAGACCTGTAGCCACATCATACAGATCCGCAGGCTGTGATTGAGGAAGCGTTGCTGTAATAACACCATTCCCCATAAACCTTGCTCCGTTTCCCTGGTAGTAACCTAAGCGGTAAATTTTAATAGTGTAACTATTAGCACTCGTTTTAATTTTGAAATGAACAGTTTCACCTTTGTTTACACTAATGTCGGTAGCAAAACCCTGGATGCCAAGATCACCCGCACCACTTATATCCCATTCGGAAGAAGGACTACCCGATTGAAGATTTTCGGTAACAATTGGATTTTGTGCCTTTGCCCACAAACAAATTAAAAAAAAGAAAAGGGATAAGATTACATGTTCGTATAACCTACGGTAGGTGGCATTTCCTAACATCACAATTCGTTTTAGAAATCAATAATCACAATGCTATAATCCGTAAACGTAGGGTGGACTTATAATTTCACTAAGGAGTCATTGATTGTAATCAATTCGAATGCCATTTTTTCATAGCTTTTCTTTTAGCAACAACGTACAAACAACTAAATTTTTTTGCGTAATTTTTTCCCGTTATTTTTTTAGAATGATTAACTTACTAACATCAATGTTGAATTAAAATAAAAACAACGTTGAATAAATTTTTGACTTGAACGTCGACAAGAATAATTGTAACAGATAAACAGGTTTCTCTGTAAATGCAATTTGATAATTATAGTACAACATCAACTTGTATCGTCGTCATTAATATTTAAGCAATGGTACGCCACCATTTCAAAAGATAGTTCGTGACCCGGCTATGTGGTCACTCATCTTGCTGAATCTTCTTTTTAATTCAAAGATGATCCACGCCAGTACACTTCTATCATCTGGTTATATTGGTGTCAAAGTGTGCTGATCGATGTTTTTAATTCTTTGACATGATCAATCAGGCTTCTCTGATCGTACATGTTGGAGAAAAAAATTCACTTTACCAATCATATCATTCATTTCAAATGGCTTCGAAATAAAATCATCAGCACCTGCAGCTATGCATGATTCCCTGGCAGTCGGGTGTGCAGAAAACATTAAAATGGGGATGGAAGATGTTTTCAAATCCTTTTTTAGCCTGCGGCATACATCGGTTCCATCTACTCCGGACAAAAGCATATCCATTATAATAAGGTCAACATGATTTGAGGAAAGAATATCTTTTGCGGCGTTTTCGTTATCCGCTTCCACTGCTGAATGACCATAATAATCAAGCACCATTTTTATCATCGTGCAAATATCCGGATCATCATCCAACACTAAGATCAATGCTTTTGCTTTCATTTTTCTATTTGAAGATTGGTAAAGTAAATGTGAATACGGAGCCCTTCCCTTTTTCACTTTCTACTGATACTTGTCCACCATGTTTTTGTACGAATTCATTAGCAATAAAAAGGCCAATACCAAAACCAGGATAGGTTTGTTCTTCCTTCCCCTTTGCACGGTAAAAACGCTCAAAGATTTTTTCCTGATCTTCTTTATCAATACCAATGCCATAGTCTTTTACAGTAAAGGCAACTTGTCCATTGGCGGCCTGGTTTATATATACGTCGATCTTATTGTTATTTGGTGAATATTTAATGGCATTTGTCAATAAATTGATCATCACTTGTCCTATCCGGTCTTTGTCAGCAAATACATATGTTTGAAAATCGTGGTATAAACTTATCTGGTGTTTAGTGTTTGTATAAAGAATATCTTCTACGGTTTCTATTGCCAGCTCATTCAGACTGAAATTCTCTTTTTTTAATTCCAGCGTTCCTGTTTCAATTTTTGTAAGATCAAGTAACTCTGAGATCAGCCTTGTTAATCTCGTTATTTGCTTATCCACGCTGATCAATGAAGAACGTACAAGCAATGGTGGCAATTGCTTTTCTTTCCCCCTATCCTTATCAAAAGCGTTTAAAAGCAATTGCACATATCCTTTAATGGATGTAATGGGAGTCTTTAACTCATGACTGGCAATTGCAATAAAATTATTTTTTTGAACATCCGATTCAGAAAGTTTTCTTAACTCTTCCATTTGCCGGATGTTTTCAGTAATATCATGACTGATGATCATTACCGCAGATACTTCACCACTAGGATTAAACAATGGAACATAATTATGTTCGTAATAGTTGTCAGACAGCGTTGACTTGACTTTATTTCTGATGATCACCTTACCAGCGAAGGCCTCTTGAACATCTAAATGCGATTCGGCTCCCTTGATCGGAGGATCGATCTCTGTAATTTTTTTTCCGATAATATGCTCTTTATAATATCCTTTATAAATCAATTGTGCTTTTTTGTTCAAATTGATAACCCGAAGATCTTTATCAATAACAGCAATAAGATCGAGGGACGAATTAATTAATTGTTCAATAAATTGATTTCGTTCTTCGATCTTTCTGCTTGTTGCGATCAATTCCCGCTCGGTCATTTTTTGTCTGGTAACATCCTGCCCTGTGCCCACAATTCGTAAAACTTTTTTTTCCTTATCAATAATAACCTCTCCTCTGGCGTGCATGATCTTTTCTTGCCCAGCAGGTGTTACGATCCTATGAAAAAAATCACTGAAGGTTTTATGTTTTAAGGCAAACTCAATATTAGCTTGCATGTTAGCCCTGTCATCTGGATGTACGAGTGAAATGAACTTATCATAATCGATACTTTTCGAAGGATCGATTCCATAAATATTGTACATATTATCACTCCACGTCAAACGACTGGTTGACACTTCCCAATCCCAATGACCCATTTGTGCAATTTGCTGCGCCTCGTTTAATTTTTTTGCAGATGCAATCAATTCGGTATTATCATGTGCCATCACTAACACTGCATAGATCTTATCATTATGATCTTTAAGAGGCACAAGCGAGTTCTCGTAATACCTATTTGAAACTACGGAATAATAAATTTCATTGTGAATAGTTTCACCATTTATTGCTCTCAACAAGTCTTTATATCCCTGGCTATCTTTCATCTGGGGAAATGCATCTAATAAATTTTTGCCTACCACGTCTTCCTCTTTTGCTTTCATAGCATTTAAAGCAGACTGATTGATCGAGAGAATTCTTACCTCAGTATCATAAACTGCGATAAGATCAACTGATGAATCAAGGATGTTTTTCACCAGGTGATTTTGTTGTTTCAAAAGTATATTTTGCTGATTTAATTCACTGGTTCTTTGTTTTACTTTCTCTTCAAGTTCTTTTTCAGCTTCTCTCCGATCATGAATATCAAGAGTGGTTCCAATAAAGCCGGCAAATCTTTCATTAGCATATCGCGGGGTTCCTTTATCAAGAAACCAATGGTATTCACCTGTTCTTCCGTTCTTCAATCGCATTTCCAGGGTATATGAATGACGTTCATTCGCTGCATCATTCATTACGCTTAAAACATTTTCTATGTCATCCGGATGAATAAATTTTTTCCATGATATATCATTCATTTTAGTCGTTTCCTCAAGACCAAAATAATCAAGCCCGGATCCGTTCAAATATGTAGTTTGTAAATTTTCATCTGTTTCCCAAACGAACAAAGGAGCTTCGTTTGCCATTGTACGGAAGCGTTCCTCACTTTCTTTTATAGCCTGTTGTGCATTTTTACGTTGAGTAATATTTTCGGTAAAAATCACGATCCCTCCTATTTCACCTGATGCTTTATACCAGGGATGCACATTCCACTTAAGCCATACAGGAGTACCATCATCTTTTTCATAATAATCATCATCTGATTTTTCGACAGCACCTTTCATACAACGACTGTGAACTTGTTTCCATCGCTCCAGGATGTTTGGAAATAGTTCATAATGTTTTTTTCCAACCACATTGTCTGTAAGATCATATTCCTTCATCCATTGTTTGCTTACAGACACATATCTCATATCTGTATCAAACATGGCCATT
>VBAS01000127.1:0-2836 GCA_005882975.1 Bacteroidota bacterium
TTTACTGATAAGGATTCACTGCCACGTGAATTTAATCAAATACAATGATGCAAATATTCTAAATTATATTTGCTAAACAACCTCGCCTTTATGAATATTGAATTTAATCGTAATGAAGATGCAATGAAATTGCTGCTTAGTGATATGCGTCAGCGTTTGCAAAAAATATATGAAGGCGGCGGTAAAAAAGCAATTGAAAAACAAAAGGAAAAAAACAAACTCACTCCGCGGCAGCGCATAGAATATTTAACCGATAAAGACAAACCTTTTATCGAGATCGGCGCTTTTGCCGGTTACAAAATGTATGATGAACAAGGCGGTTGCCCTGCAGGTGGTACAGTTGCCGGTGTAGGTTATGTAAGCGGCAGGCAATGTGTTATCCTTGCGAATGATCAAACTGTAAAAGCCGGCGCCTGGTTCCCCATTACCGGTAAAAAAAATCTTCGCATGCAGGAGATAGCAATGGAAAATCATTTGCCTGTTATTTATCTTGTTGACAGCGCCGGGGTCTTTCTTCCAATGCAGGATGAGATCTTTCCTGATAAAGAACATTTCGGAAGAATATTTTACAACAATGCTAGAATGAGTGCAATGGGCATAACACAAATTGCTGCCGTAATGGGACCTTGTGTTGCAGGTGGCGCTTATTTACCTATCATGAGTGATGAAACTTTAATGGTAGAAGGAAATGGTTCGATCTTTTTAGCGGGACCTTATCTTGTAAAAGCTGCTATTGGTGAAGATATAGATACAGAAACTTTAGGCGGCGCAAATACACACACAGAAATTTCCGGAATAGCAGATTATAAATTCAAAACAGAACAGGAATGCATGGATCATATTAAACGTATGATATCAATGCTCGGAGAAAAAGAAAAAGCAGGATTTGACAGAATTAAACCATCACTTCCAAAAAAAGATCCAGGTGAATTATACGGACTACTGCCATTTGATGGAAAGACATACGATATAGTTGATGTTATTGAAAGGATCGTTGACAATTCAGAATTTGAACAATTCAAAGAAGATTACGGTAAAACAATTGTTTGTGGTTATGGAAGAATTGATGGTTGGGCAGTCGGTATCGTAGCCAATCAGCGTAAGATCGTTAAAACAAAAAAAGGAGAGATGCAATTAGGCGGCGTTATTTATAACGATAGCGCTGATAAAGGTGCACGATTCATTCTCAATTGTAACCAGAAAAAGATACCGCTTGTTTTTTTACAAGATGTAACTGGATTTATGGTTGGCAGCCGCAGCGAACATGCAGGAATTATTAAAGATGGGGCTAAAATGGTAAATGCTGTTGCTAATTCAGTTGTTCCAAAGATCACGATCATCATTGGCAACTCCTTTGGTGCCGGCAATTATGCAATGTGTGGCAAAGCTTATGATCCGCGATTTATTTATGCATGGCCGACAGCAAAGATCGCCGTTATGGGTGGTGACCAGGCTGCAAAAACATTGTTGCAAATCCAGGTGAATGCGATGAAGTCCAAAGGACAGGAAGTGAAACCAGAAGAAGAACAAAAATTATTATCTGAGATAATCGATCGATACGAATTACAAACATCTCCTTACTATGCTGCCGCACGATTGTGGGTTGATGATATTATAGATCCTGTTCAAACAAGGACAGTCATCGCGGAAGCTATTTCTGCTTCTAATAATAATCCTCAATTTCCCAGTATAAAATTGGGTGTTTTCCAGGTGTGATATCGCTTGAATGGAAGGAAAAATTTGTTTTTTTAAAAAATAAAATTTAATTACTTTCACTCGTATAATTAACACTTACTGAACGCTATGAAGATATCTACACTCACTGGATTCTTGTTGACATCTTTATCTATTCTTACCTTACTTCAATCCTGTAAAGACGATAGTTATCTTTTAGCACCGCCTCCCGTTCCCGATCAATCATTTGTTGAAGAGTTTGACACTGCACAAAGTGCTTATAACAGAGGATGGCGTTTTATAAACAGAAGTGATCTTATTGGTCGTACGAATTGGCAAAATCCATCCGTTCTTGCAGGAATTCCATTTTTATCTTATAGCGGAACGGGCACCGGATATCTATGGGCGGATTATCAATCCACTTCTTCCGATGCAGGCACTATCAGTAACTGGGCCGTATCACCAGTGTTGACAATGCAGAATGGCGATAAAATTGTTTTTTACACTCGTGCAGAATTAGATCAAGTTGGTACCACCACCGATTCAACTGATTTTGTCAATCGCATGCAAGTGAGACTAAATAAAACTACTTCGTTGAATTGTGGTAATGGAACGGATCCCGGTGATTTCACTATTCCACTTCTTGATGTTAATCCTTTCTATTACGAATTTCTTAAAAGTGCTTTCAACAATCCGGCGAACCCACTTTACCAACAGGCAAGGCAAGCTTACCCACATGTTTGGACAAGATTTGAAGCTACCGTTATTGGTCTTAACGGGCCAACAAAGGGAAGATTTGCATTTCGTTATTTTACAGAAGAAGCAGGAAGCAATGGACGTGGTTCTTCGATTGGTATTGATGCAGTGACCTATAGTAGCAAAAAATAATTCATAATTAAAATCATTTAGTACTAACCACAAAAAACACAAATGACTAAAAGAAAATTACTTTTCACTGGTTTTGTACTTACAATGTTTTCTTCAGTCCTTATTACTTCTTGTGGTGAAGATAAAGTGACCGCAAAATCGTCACAACCTGCCAGTCTTTCTTATCATGAAGAGTTTGATTCAATGCAGCGGGTGATTGATATGGGATGGAAAGCAGTGAATTTAAGTGATCCTGTTGGCTCACAATCCTGGCAGCAGGGTTCTTATATCGTGA
>VBAS01000127.1:2882-10502 GCA_005882975.1 Bacteroidota bacterium
AAGTGCAAGTGAACATGCCTTTGTAAATTATTTCGCTGGTGAAGGCGTGTCTTTTATCAATTGCTGGCTAATAACACCTGAACTGTCAATGAAAAATGGCGATAAAATTTCTTTCTGGACAACAACAGGTAACCCTATTAGTTTCCCTGATCGTATGCAGGTATGGTTAAACCCGGCTAACAACAGCTACAATGTTGGCAGAACAGCTTTGGAGACAGGTGATTTTACAGTTAAGCTTCTTGATCTTAATCCTAATCTTTCTGCCAGTCCTTATCCTGATGGTTATCCAACAACATGGACAAAGTTTGAATTTACAATAACTGGTTTACCGAATGGTACAATTCCTCAAAAGCATCGTGTTGGTTTCAGATACTATGTAAAAGATGGCGGACCCGATGGCTCGGTATCTGATGAGATCGGGATTGATGATTTTGATTTTATCAGCCAGTAATAAAATATTTTCATTCATAAAGATCCAGCTTTGGTTTTTCAAGGTTGGATTTTTTAATTTTATCACTTTCTATGAAAAAATATTTTCTCCTCTTATTACCTGTCTTTATTACATTTTCATGTACTGATAATGGAACTTCCAAAATACCTGCGTCTTTATTTGATTCATTGTTAAATGAACGATGGAAAGTGATCAATGTTGTGGCCGACAGCATCCAGGAAGGTGATCTTGTATTACGATGCGGTGATGATTTTGTCAGCGAGTCGTTAAGCGATTTTAGCCAAAAGGGAAAACTCTATTCCCATAGCGGCATTGCAATGATGGATAGTGGAAGAATGTATATATACAGCAATATGGCAGGCGATATCAATCCCGATGAAATAATGCGTCGTGATATGGTCGATTCATTTATTACACCTCTTCATAATATCGCTGCAGGTGTATATAGGTATGATATTACAAATACAGAGCTTGAAAAATTAAAAAGCATTGTTCATGCACATTATATGAATAAGTTGCAGTTTGATATGAACTTTGATCTTACGACAGATGATAAAATGTACTGTGCAGAAATGATCGCTAAATCAGTGGAACAAGCAACTGAAAAAAGGATCACCTTTTCTAAAAGTCTTATAACTTCTTCTTTGAAAGAAAAATATTTAAAAAAATTATTAGAGAAAAAAGTGATACCATCAGCAAAAGTGGCAGAACAAAGAGAATATATTGCGCTTGATAACCTGTACATGAATACACATTGCAAAGAAGTAACAAAAATTATTTTTGATAAGCCACTAATGCCAACTAAATTTCCCACACCTGAAAATTATCAGCATTGAGTAAACCAAACGTCATAATTTATACAGATGGCGCAAGCCGTGGTAATCCCGGACCAGGTGGTTATGGTACAGTATTGATCGCCGGCAATAACAGGAAAGAACTATCACAAGGATATAAAAGGACAACAAACAATAGAATGGAATTGATGGCTGTGATAGCGGGTTTGGAAGCATTAAAGAAAGACGGCTTGCATGTAGTTATATATTCCGATAGTAAGTATGTCGTCGATTCCGTAGAAAAAGGTTGGTTGAATACCTGGATCGCTACTGATTTCAAAGGAGGCAAAAAAAATAAAGATCTGTGGCTCCGGTTTTATCACCTTGCAAAAAAACAATTTCTACGTTTTGTATGGGTAAAGGGACATGCAGACAATCAACATAACAATCGTTGCGATCAATTAGCAACCGAAGCCGCCGATTCCGGAATATTAATAGAAGATGAAGGTTTTGAAAGTAAGGGAGGTTAAAAATCCTCTCGCCTGAGGCAAGAGGATCAAATATTTTATTACGTTAGTTGTTATGCAGCCTGCATTTCTTTTTTCAACACACTCTTTCCTAACAGGTAAAAACTACCGAAGAAAATTCCGTTGAATAATAATGTTGATAACACACTCCATTTAAAAAATGGCAATGCTTCTGAATAGCAAAGCATAAGTCCGCTAAATGACCTTGGGTATGGCTGATTATTTATATCCCAACCGCCGCCGATCCAAACCATAAAATTTGAAATAAGAAAAAAGTAAACTGCGCCGGCAAGTGATCCGATGAATATTTGCCCGATCTTATTTTTATTTATAAAAAATCCAATAACAGTTATAGAAGCGATCAACAAATAATTTTCCCATTGACCATGATAAAAGCCTTTGATCGTACTGAGCCCTTGTGAATATAAAAATTGGTAAAGGAGATCAGAAATAAACAAAGAAAGTACAGGAAATAAAAAAGCAAAACGTTTATCCCTGCTTATAGAACCTGCAAACAGCGCCATGGCAATTTGCGGGGCAAAACCCATCGGCCTGCTATCCCAAACACGGTAAAGGGCACAAGCAAGAATAAGTATAAACAATACCAGTAAATTCGATTTATTCAGTTTCATATACAAAGAAGGTTAGTTTGCAAAAATAAAAGAAATGTTCCAATAGCCGTCTTTAATTATTCACGGTTGTGAACAGGTTTTCTCAAGGTTTTGTAATTTACTGTATGGCCCAACACAATGATCTTGGTAAAGAAGGCGAAGCCCTGGCGCTTGAATTCCTACGAAAAAATGATTTTGAGATACTTCATTGCAATTGGCGGTACTCAAGGTATGAGATCGACATAATTGCAAAAAAACAAGATATGCTGTATGTGATGGAGGTAAAAAGCCGGCATTTTTTCCCCGGCGCCTTTCCGGAAGAAAGCGTTACCAAAAAGAAATTTAATTTTTTAAAAAAGGCGGCGGAAGAATTTCTTTACTTGAATCCCGGATACAAGGACATTCGATTCAACATACTCAGCATTACACTTTATAAAAATAAAGATCCGGAGTTCTTCCTGATCGAAGATATATTTCTATAAAAATAAAATCCAACTTAATTACAAACTACTAATTCGTTTCTCCAGCATTTCGTTCATACCAGCTATCATTTTAAATGTTGCAGGGCATTGATCAAGGTTCTGTTTATGCATATCGATATATTCCATTATTCTTTTTTTTGTTAAATGCGGAAACCCCGCACAATCAGTTGGTCTTACTTCATAAACATTGCACATGTTAGTTTTAAGGTCAAGAAACTGGCAAGGTGTTGTTTTATTAAGCCATTTTACGGTGCCTCTCTCCTTCTTAAGCCATCTTTTTTTCATCTCATCTCTGCTTATTTGTAAATAAGAAGCGATCCTTTTAATATCTGCATTGGTATAAGTAGGCGTCATTGTTTTGCAGCAATTAGCACAGGATAAACAATCTATTCCATTCCATGCATTGGTGCCAGCCTTTATTGCGATACTTTGCAGGCCACGGGGAGAATTTCTTTTTAAGCGGGTTATAAATCTAAAAAGCGGCTTTAACCGATGGGCTTCTGTAACAACTTTCATTTAAATAAGGTTATACTTGCAAACATGCAAGGTATAAGAAAAACTTTGCCAAACAGAATGCCTTACTATTTTTGTTACATAAAATCAAGATCATGAGAATAATTTTTGCGTTTATCATACCAGTATTTCTTTTTTCCTGTGGCAATGACTCAGGAAAAGCAAAAATGTTTTGCGAAACAACATGTCAAAAGGATACGATCAAATTCATCAATGAAACCCATAAGCTAAAACCTTATATCTATATCAGTGCGGCTAATTGCCTACCTGATTCGGTGATCTGGAGCTATAGTGGTCTGGGCACCAACCGCAAGCTTTCATTCGATGATTTTGGCGGACACAAATTCAATTTGAATGAAAAATACATGAGCTGTTATTTCAATGATACCAGCTATGCGTGGCTTTTGTTTAATGATTGCAGCAATGGCCGCGGCTATTTTGCAAAGATCCCTTTCAATAAAAGCCAGAATATTCAAAGAAAGGGAAGTGCTTTCAATAAGTTCGATCCCAAATTTGCCGTTGCAGATGGATTAGTGGCCTATACAGATAAAGGAAACATTTTTGTTGAAGAAATGGCTACTGGTAAAAAGGCAATGATGACTTTTGGTAAAATGCTGGACCTGGATTACGATGCAATGCATGAATTTATCGATTCAGTAAACATTTCTCCTACGCATGTATGGGCAAAAGTACTCATGGGTAAAGATTGGAAGGCTATAGAGAAGAATATTACTTTAGAATAATTTTTTGAATTGGAATAAGAGAATGAACCTTTAGAACAAATTACTAATCCCTTAAACTATCATGTGGGAGCCTTACAAAAAAGGATTCAAAGCGTACCTTCAACTTGAAAGATCTCTATCAGATAATTCAGTGGAGGCATATGTAAGAGACATTGAAAAGCTTACAGATTATCTTCAGCATTCAGGCACATTAAAAAACCCCTCAGAACTTAAACTAACCGATCTGCAGCATTTCCTTAAATGGATCAGCGAATTGGGAATGTCACCCACTTCACAGGCAAGAATTATTTCAGGTATAAAATCTTTTTATAAATATTGCCTGATCGAGCATATCAGCAAAAACGATCCCACTACCCTTCTCGAAACTCCGAAGCTTAAGAAAACATTACCTGATACATTAAGCTTCGATGAGATCGAAGATATGATCGCTCAAATAGATCTTAGCAAACCCGAAGGCGGCCGGAATAAGGCGATACTTGAAACACTTTATAGTTGTGGGCTGCGTGTAAGTGAATTAGTAAATCTCAGGATATCACAATTATATTTTGATGTTGGTTTTATAAGAGTTATTGGTAAAGGCGATAAAGAAAGACTGGTACCCGTTGGCAGCAGCGCTGTTAAATATGTGAACATTTATCTTAAAAACATTCGAGTGCATATTCCGGTAAAACAGGGTAATGAAGACATTGTTTTTCTCAACCGCCGCGGAAGCAAGCTTACAAGAGTGATGATCTTTCTTATTATAAAAGAATTGGCAAAAAAAGCAGGAATAAAAAAAACTTGCCACACATTTGGTAGAGGGTGGCGCCAATCTTCGTGCTGTACAAGAAATGCTCGGCCATGAGAATATTACAACCACCCAGATCTATACACATCTCGATCGTGAATTTCTGAGAAAGACATTAGAGCAATTTCATCCTGCGTTTAAGTGATTTTTTTTGTGTACCCAGCTGCTGTAATTCTTTTCACCTTCTATTGCGTCGCACTCTTTTACAATAACAATTCTATTCAGCTTAAACCTCTTTATCTTATTCTCTCTTTTATTTCTTAGCTCAAAAAAAATAAGCCCTGAAGTAGAATTGTTATTTTGGTTTTAAAAAGGAGCTTCCGTAGATACGGAACTCCGGTAATTAACTGGATTTTTCCACGTACCAACTAGTTTATAGCATAATGATGCTCTACTTTCACAATTACATAAATAAGAACAACCATTTTTCTTGCTAATTTTAAGAATTGGCTTTTCTAAAAAACATATCATCCACTAACCAAAGCGATACTGAGCTGGTATTAGCTTACCGGCAATCCGATGACCTGAAAGTTTTGGGAGAATTATATCAGCGATATATGGAGCTTGTGTATGGTGTGTGTTTGAAATACCTGAAAGAACCTGAACTGGCGCAGGATGCGGTGATGCAGATATTCGAAGAACTGGTATCAAAATTGAAAAAACATGAAGTGGAAAACTTCCGGGGCTGGCTACACCAGGTGGCTAAAAATTATTGCCTGATGCAACTCCGAACGCCGAAGAATTTAAAAACAGTAGCGCTTCCTCCATTACTTATGCAAAATGAAGAAGATGTGCATCTGAACGGCATGATGTCAGAAGGAACTTCCTGGATGGAAAAAGAGGAAAATTTACAAAAGCTGGAAGAATGTATCGCCTCTCTTGCAGATGAACAAAGAACGATGATAAAACTATTTTATCTTGACGGAAAATGTTATAACGAGATCGTGGAAATAACGGGGATGGAATGGAACCATGTACGCAGCTCTATTCAAAACGGCAGGCGGAATTTGAAACTTTGTATGGAAAAGAAAGAAGCAATGAAAAAAATTTAGTGACCTTGAAAATTCGAAATGATAAGTGCCTGACGAAAAAAATATAATAAACTACACCGCAGCTGATATTGAAAAATATTGGAAGGGGAAACTAAGTCCTGCTGAAATGCATGCAATGGAAGAAGCAGCAATGGACGATCCTTTTCTTGCCGATGCAATGGAAGGTTATCAAAATGCGAGTGTAGCGGACCTGGATTCCTTAAAAGAAAGATTTGATAAAAGAGTGAGCGCCGTAATACCGATCTTAAATTTAAAACGTAAACGTTTTACATGGGTCAGAGCCGCCGCTGCGATCATAATAATTGTTGGAGTTGGCTTGCTGGTTCAGCAGTTAGTGTTTACTGACCGAAACAAAAATTCAATTGTCAATTTAGAAAAGAATGATAAAAGCCCGAAGACGGTTACTACTAAAGAGCCGATAAAACCAGACTCTATAAATAAAGACGTATCCGCTCAGCCTGGTTCAGTGGCAGATAGATCTGACCAAAAAGATTCCAGTTCTCCAAATGCGGGCAATGTTTATTCAAATACTAACCCAACAAAAAAAACTGTTGTTTCAGGTAATGAGGATAAAAAAAGAGAAACTGAAGAAATTCCGGATGCCACTGCACAAGTAATTAAAAATGCAGAAAAAAAAGAAGAGCCAATAAAGAGTAAAGTCGAAGGAAGGAATTTAAATGAGACTGATAGTTTAAATGAGAGAAAACTTAATTCAGCAGCAGCTTTTGCAAAACCAAGTGCTTCGCAACCAAACTTTGACAATGATAAATCACGTGGATTCACTTTAAACAATAAATATAATTACAGGGTAGTTGACGCACAAAATAATCCTGTGCCTTTTGCCAATGTGATGAATACAAAAGACAACGTGGGCACATATACTGACATCAGGGGTAATTTCAATCTTGTTTCAAGTGATAGTATTTTAAATGTGCAGATAAGATCACTTGGATACGATGCAGCTAGTTATAAACTAGTTCCATCGAATACTTCGTCTTCCGACCTTGTTTTAAAAGAGGCTGAAATGAAAGAAACCATTGTACAAAATCGAAAAGTCGTAAGCAGCGTTTCAAGAAAAGACAGTGCGGAGATCGAAGAGCCTGAAGTAGGTTGGGGATATTATAATACGTATGTGGCAAACAATATTAAGATCCCTGAAAAAGTACGTCCCAAAAACACACGCAGTGATGTTGAGCTTAGTTTTGATGTCGATAACTCAGGTACTCCTGTAAATATTAAAGTAACAAGATCATCACAATGCAAAGAATGTGACGATGAAGCGATCCGTCTTTTAAAAGAAGGTCCCAAATGGAAGCGCAAAGGAAAAAGATCAAAAGCGACGGTTTCTATAGCCGTGGATCAAAAGTGAGATGATGTTTAAATTGATGACAGGGATAGTTGCTTGAAGCGTTTAACTATCATCTTAAAAATTATTCTCTATCATCTATTCCCCTACCTTTGTCGTCCAAAAACAAATTGTCATCATGAAAAAACTATTTGCCTTCGCTGTTGCATCAATTCTTATTTTTTCGACTGAAGCACAGCAATTAACCACACCACAAACAAGTCCAACCGCAGAAATCAAGCAAAATTTTGCATTATCAAGCATTGAACTTTCTTATTCACGTCCAGGCGTAAAAGGTCGCAAAATTTTTGGCGATCTTGTTCCATACGGAAAAGT
>VBAS01000127.1:10544-14435 GCA_005882975.1 Bacteroidota bacterium
TGGTAAAAAAGTTACTGCTGGTAAATATGGTTTGCTTTCTATTCCTGGTGAAACTGAATGGACGTTTATCATTACAAAACAATTGGACGTGACAAATCCTTCTGCATATAAACAAGACCAGGATGTTGTAAGAGTAACGTCAAAACCAGAAACTCTTCCTTTTTCTATTGAAACAATGATGATCAATATTGATAATATCAAAAACAATAGCTGTTCGATCGGTCTGGTATGGGATAATGTTTTCGCAGGCTTTGATGTGACAGCTGATGTTGACAGCAAAGTAATGGAGCAGATCAAAGGCACAATGGAAAATGACAACAGGCCTTATTTTGCTGCAGCACAATATTATATTGATAATGGCAAAGATCTGAATAAAGCTGTGGAGTGGCTTGATAAAGCGTATGCTCAAAATCCTAAAGCGTATTGGGTATTGTATCAAAAAGCCCGTGCACAAAAAATGTTAGGAAAAAAAGCAGATGCTCTTGCTACTTCTAACAAATCCATGGAAATTGCTAAATCAGAAAAGAATGCTGATTATGTTGCGTTAAATGAAAAACTGCAGAAGGAACTGAAGTAATATTCATTCAAAAAATATTTATAGACCCTGCTTATGGCAGGGTTTTTCTTTTTGCCATGATTGATTGTAAAAGAAGAGCAAAAATAACCACACCAAATGCACCAATAGGGTTTAACCAAAGAAATCCAAGACCTATCAGTTTCATTTTAGCCGGAATATAAATAGCAAAGATCAATAGCTGTGTCAGTACTGTTGCATAAAAAACAGCCGAACCGTTTGTGATCTTCTTTAAAAATAATGCAACAAGGAAAACGCCAAGTATTGGCCCATAAAAAATTGACCCGAGTTCATTTACCGTTTCTATAAGACTGTTTCCAAGGTTGTATGAATACATAGCAACGATCACACAAAAAATACCCCACAAAAGTGTGTAACGTTTCGACATCCTGTATTCTTCTTCGCCTGTAACTTCTTTTTTAGAAAATCGCCTGTGAAAATCTACCATGGTACTCGACGCAAGTGAATTAATAGCCGCTGCTATACTTCCCCATGAAGCCAAAAAAATTATGGCGATCAGTAAGCCCACCATTCCTGTCGGAAGGTTATCAACCACAAACCGAAGAAAAATATAATTGGTATCGCTGGTATCGCCATCAATTTTTTCAGTTTGCATCCATGTCTTTACTTTTTTACGAATGCTATCAGATTGCTGTTGCAATTGACTTAACTCAGCTGCTTTATTATTTTTTTCTTCTTTTGTTTCTGCATGTGCAAAAAGAGCAACGGTTGATTTTTTTTGTTCTGACAGATCATCGTAAGTTTTTTGGGCGATCGACAACGAATCTTTGTGCGAAGTGTTTTCTAATTTATTTAACTGTGCCTGGTTAAAAAATAGAGGAGCATTATTGAATTGATAGAATGTAAAAACCAATGCACCGACCAATAGAATGGCAAACTGCATTTGCACTTTTACAAGACCATTCATAAGCAATCCCATTCTGCTTTCTGTAAGAGATTTGGCAGTAAGATAACGACCAACCTGGCTTTGATCTGTTCCAAAATAAGATAAGGCAAGAAAGAAGCCACCAATAACTCCACTCCATATATTATATTTATCTCCCCAATCAAATCCATTTCCTTTCTCAAAACCGGTTGTAATAACATTCAGTCTCCCTAGTTTACCACTCACCTGTAAAGAATCAATAAAGCCAACACCTTTTGGTAACATATGCACAACCATATAAGCAGCCAAAAACATTCCGGCAAAAATGATAATGAGTTGTAGTTGTTGTGTGTAAGCCACGGCTTTTGCGCCTCCGCTGAGTGTATAGATTATCAGCAAACCTCCCATGAATAAATTTGTCCAGTAAATATTCCATCCTAATAAAGAAGAAAGAATGATCGATGGTGCAAATACACTGATCCCTGTTGATACACCTCTTTGCAGTAAAAATAAAAAGGATGTGAGAGTTCTTGTTTTTCCATCAAATCTGTTTTCAAGAAACTCGTATGCGGTATAAACTTTTAATCTGCTAAATATCGGAACGAAAAAAATACAGATGACTACCATTGCTATTGGTAAGCCGAAATAATATTGAACAAACCTCATCCCATCTGTATATGCTTGTCCGGGAGCTGAAAGAAAAGTGATTGCACTTGCCTGAGTGCCCATGATGCTTAACAATACTAATCCCCAGGGCAAACTTCTGTTAGCAAGTATATAACCGTCAAGATTGTGGGTAGTGCGGCTTTTGTATAACCCATAAGCAATTATCCCGATCAATGTAGCAGCAAGTATAATCCAATCAAGTTGGCTCATGAAAAGGCTTTGGTAAAAAGACTAAACAAGATGATAACAAGCACAAGAAAAACAAGCACAAAAAGATACCAATGATTCCATGATCTGAACAACGGTATTTTATTATTGCCCTCCTCCATACTCTGTTATTTAAAAACTTATTTTTTTCTGATTAATCCTGAAAGTAAAAGTCCCAAAGCAAGACCAATTAATAATCCAATAGTCACTCTTTTTATTATATATCCAAGAACAAGCCCAATCACAATAGTCAATACCACAGCCATTGTTCTTCTGGTGTCATCTCCCTTGTTACTCATCAAAACGCTTTTTTTCTATTTAATGCAATAAGGTTTGCAAGTAACCGATATGCACCGGGTACGCCAGCAGGCAATTCTCTAAAGAATACAAGTCCTGTATATGTAAAGTAGCCGCGACCATATTTTGCGATCAGTAAACTTCCATCATCTGGTTTTTCTCCCGGGTCATTCATTGAAAGTATCTTTTCAAATTTACCAGCAGAGTCCACCCCATCATAAATACTTCTTTCCTGTATCCATCCTTTAAAATCCTCCTGGTTTATTTTATTGGGGAAATTAAGTGCAGGATGTTCAGGCTTCAAAAAAGTAACTGTCGCATTTTCATCTGTTACCCGGTTCCGTGTTATCGTAAAATCATATGGACCCATTTTTGATCTTACATTACTGATAAAATTGCTTGTATTGTATTGCACAATAAGATTACCACCATCCTCAACATACTTCATAAGTTTATCATAGTAATTACCCAGCCACTCAAGTGTATTATAAGCTCTCACTCCAACAATGATCGCATCGAATTTATCCAAAGGATTTTTAGCGATCTCTTTTTGATTCAAACGGTTTACCTCAAACCCCATTTGCTCTAATGCTTCAGGGACTTTGTCACCTGCTCCGACAATATACCCGATCTTCTTACCATAAGTCTCCACATTTACAACTTTCAAAGCAACATCTGCATCATGGAAATAATTAATAGCCGGAATATGATCATGTTTTATTTCATGCTTATCACTTTTGATCAAATTGTTACCTAATGTATCAGTGATCCCAAATAAAACATTTGAAGATGCTTTTATTCCATTTCCATTATAGTCAAAGGTTAACGACTGACCTTTTGAATTAACACGAACTTTCTGTGTTGGAAAAGAAAAATTTGTCAGCGGTTTCATATCACTTTCTGAAAAAGCCACCATTTTACCTGTGAAATTTCTTTTTAATCCTTTTATTGCAAGAGTGCCATTTGCTTTGTCATTCCCATTCATAAGGATCTTCAGATCTTCCGATGGCGTAATAAGGACGGGAGGAACAACAACAAGCGGCCAATACAATTCTCCTCTTACGGGATCGGTGAATTTATATTTAACTGCTCTTGAAAAATTAAGATCTTCCCCTTCAATATTTATCTTAACCGTAAGCACATAACTTGGTTGAATATCGGGGATACCAATCTTTGTTTGATCATTTACATTAAAATAACCAGGCTCCATTTTAGTTTCCAGCCAATAAGGTTGTGTGATCGGTTTTGAAGAAGGAACAAA
>VBAS01000127.1:14519-17080 GCA_005882975.1 Bacteroidota bacterium
GTTGCATTTACTCCTAACCTGTTATTAAATTGAAAGTTTAACCTGATCGAATCAGTCTGCACTGCAAATTGCTCTGTTGTAAAAACATCAAGCCATAAGCCACTGCATTGCTCGATCAATTGTTTTGTTTCATCCAATTTTTTATTTTTCCAATAACCGGCAGGCATTGCATTCAGAGCCTTATATAATTGCACCAAACCTTTAACCGAATTTTCCGGATGCAGAAAATCAAATGATGCAGAAATATCATTTACCATTTTTTCTATTGCATCACCTCCATTTATTTTTTTCCAGCTGATATCTATTCCTTCCATCAGGTCATTCCTGGGTTGGTCTCCCTTTGTTGCCGTAAAAAATTGTATTGATTCTCCCCTTCCGGCGGGAACACCAAATCCCTGGCTTTTATGCTGGCTGCGACTTTCTGCAGCGATCTCCCCATAACTTTTTCCAAGTAATGGATTATAACCACCGACATCCAATTTATATTGAGTATCGCTTTGTGTGTTAGTGCCACCAAAGTTGAACGTGTTCCAAAGAACTCTCTTCACTTGCCATGGTTGCACATATTTTAGCTGATCAGCAAAACGGGTTGGATCTGCGGCCGCAGCGAATGCCTCATTTGCAAGAATAGCAGAAGCTGTATGATGTCCATGTCCGCCTTCACCGGTTGTGGGAAATCTTGTAATAATGATATCAGGTTGAAACTTCCTTATCACCCAAACCACATCACTTAATATTTTTTCCTTATCCCATTTTGTAAAAGTTTCTTCCGGATTTTTTGAAAATCCAAAATCAAATGCACGGGTAAAAAATTGTTCTCCACCATCAATCCTTCTTGCAGCAAGTAGTTCCTGTGTTCTAATTAAACCAAGATCAATACCCTGCTCATCTCCTATCAGGTTTTGTCCACCATCACCTCTCGTCATTGACAAATAACCAGTGCGATATAACCTATCTTTTGAGAGATAAGTGATCAGACCTGTATTCTCATCGTCAGGATGTGCCGCTATATACAAAACCGAACCAAGGACATTCAATTTTTTAATAGCAAGATAAATATCAGCCGATGTCCATGATTGTGGGGCTTGAGCAAAAAGGCTTATAGATAAAATGGCTGTAAGAATAAGACTGTAAATTTTCTTCATCCGGCAAAATTATTCAGCGAATATAAGTCTTGCTTTACAAAGTGGCTTAGCCGGTAGTATAAAAAAATCCCGTCTGGCCTAAAGCGAGACAGGATTAGATTTTTATTAACTCAGTCTATTAGCGAATTCTTTCTAAACTTAATATTTAAATTAACTATTGACCAACCATAAACACCGCATTGCAAAACATCAGCTTTCCATTTTCCCAAAAGCTTCGAAACATAAGATCATCGGCAAGGTAAACGATCTCACCTGCGCCCATATCCTGCACTCCAAGGACTAATTCGTCGTTCAATTTATTTTTTAAAGCAGAGCCAACAAAACCCGAAACCTGGCTGTCCTTTTTTAACACACCTACATTCCATCCGCCTTCTTTGAAAAATTCATATAAAGCATCGTCCTGTTTTAAAGTGTAATAAAAATTTGGATAACCAAATGCAAGCGGATGTGTATTATCAAGCTGTACCTTAAATATAGAACCCGAAATATTTGATCTGATCGATTCCCTCTCTCTTTCTTCATACACCTGCAAGGCAGCATACGGATCTTTTTTATCGGAAGCATCATCCGATTTTTTTGATTTGATCGCCCAGTCGGTTTTTGACAATTGTGCAACGGCTCCTTCTAATGCAATTAATCTTCCCCCTTTACTTATCCAGTCTTTCAATTGATCAGCTGAAGTTTTTTCATTTAGAAACCGATAATTACCTGAAGGCATAATAAGAACATCATAATCATTCCAGCTAACTCTTCCAAAATCGGTTGCATTTACCAATGTAATAGGATAGTCGATCGATTGTTCAAAGAAGTTCCAGATCTCACCGGCTGAGTTTGAACCAACACCTTCACCCGTTAATAAAGCAACCCGGGGTGTTTTCATAAGATGTATTTTGCCACTACCGAAATCAAATCCTTTATCGACAAATCCTGTTGTGATCGTACTTACTTTTATGTTATTCGTATTGCATGTTTGGTTAATAATAGTTGCAAGTGATCCGCTAAATTTTTCATTCCCTTTTTTAATAATGATCAATGAGCCACGATCAAAATGCTGCCCGTTAATTTCAAAAGGCGTCTCCGAATAACGAACTTTCACTCCCTGTTTCATTAAAGCGGTCAGCGTTTTTACGCTTTGCAGACCCTTCCAACTTATTACATAACCATACGCATCACTTACATTATTTGTAATTGCTGCCGGCCCTGCTGACGCAGATGATTGAAGTTTGTTTTTTGAGGCAAAAGTATTTAACCCATATGCATAAGGCAAGGACCATGCAGTAATATCATAAGTATTTGAATCAACCAATTTGCTTTTGGGCTCAAACAATACTTTTATCAAAGCTGATCTTGGTTGTTGGGAATGAACCATAAGATCCCCGGCTTCTATTGTGAATCCGTCATCTTTCCCTGAAAAAT
>VBAS01000128.1 GCA_005882975.1 Bacteroidota bacterium
AAAAAAAATTTTTAGAACGAAAGTAAAATGGCAAACGTTAATACCCGAAATGTTACTTATCCTGTGTGCAATTGCTTTTCCCATTATATCATTTACCATTGATATTAACCATCATCGTGCCGATTGGTTTGAACGGTCCGGTGCAATAACAGCGATCATTGGTGTGATACTGGCATCCCGAAGTATAAAAAAACACAATCAAAAATTTTTTACGAATATTCAAAGGAACGATCTTGGGAAGGAAATGCTTCATACTTCAATACCACAATTAAGGATTGATAAATGGACTTTAGTTATTTCAATCATTGGTACTTTGATCTGGTCTTACGGCGATAAGGTTATTGAACTTTTTTTAGAATAATTATGCCTTGTTTGTATACCCTTAGTTTTGCGCAAGGCATAACAACAACGATCATTTTACGGCGTAGTGAAATACATTTGAGGAAACACCCTGATCACTTTTACAAACCTTGTTTCATAATAACCATTTAGAGGAGATATGACAACACCATAAACTCTTCCCGAGGTAGAGTGCAGGAAAAGCAGGTTGCCTCTTTCATTGCTTTCTACAATTCCCATATGACCAACGATCCGGATTGTGCTGTCAGTACCTGTAAATAAAATCAGATCGCCTGTGCCGGCAAATTCTTTTGGTATTTCAATCCCCACATTTGTGAAATCAACAGACGACCGGGGTACTGCAATACCGAAATGATTAAATACATAAGTTATAAATCCTGAACAATCGAAACCATTTGCAGGATCAGAAGATGCATACAAATACGGAGTACCTACTAATGATTTTCCAAATGCAACAAGGCTGTCTGGTAGAACTGATCCTGTATTGATCTGTTGGTCATCTTTATAATCAGGATTCTTCGAAAGAACAATGCCCGATATACCAGAGTCCCTTATATTGCTTGAATCAATTTCATTTGTGATAACAGGTTCTTCGAAAGTCATATTGTTCTTTTCTTTACAAGATGTGATGAATAACCCCCAAAGAAATGCAATCCAATAAATACCACATCGTATCATATCTGTAGTAGCGCTTAAAAATCATGCCCTATATGATTTTAATAACCCGTTATGCTTTAGATCTGCGACTTTTTCCTGCACGGTTTTGTAATCTCAATGCAGGCACTTTTACCAATATTGAATGCTCGGTGAAGTAAGCAAGTAGAGAGAATGGGCAACCGAATTCCCACATGTAAAATTAAAATGCCAGTAACCTTAATAAATGCTTAGTTAAGCTGATACTGTAAAAATACGATTGTTTAATGTCAAGAATTTGTCAGGAAGATTTTTCAAATCAAAATAGTATTTATATTTAATAAGAATTTTCATAGGATAAGGTTTAATGGTTAATGGTTTTTGATTAGCGCCCCGCAATCTTGCGGGGCTTTTTAAACTTCAATATTGATTGGCACAAAATTTAATGATCAATAGTCAATGCATCATTCAAAAAGATATCTTATAAGACGAAGGAACCGTAGACTCATCGTTGTCCTGGCTGCACTGCTGCTTTTGATCGTGATCTTATGGGGATATAGGTTGGTACAAATGTTTCCGCAATAAATGAAAATATGATTCATGATTGGCTCACTAAAATTTTAATTTCCAGCTGATCAATCCACAATCTACTTTTACAAACGCTTCTCTGTCGGAATAATTTATGCCAGAAATAAAAAAAGCTGTATCGGTTTTAGTGTCCATATCGCCTACGCCACGTAAAAGTTTATCGTTATATTTTTTAAAATATACTTGCGATACTGAATGCCTGCCTTCTGAATCGAAATCATACCATAGTTTTAAAACTCCTGCTTCTTCTATTCCTTTTACAAAACCTCTGCTGCCATCTTTTTCGTAATTATCATAGATCATTTTGCCGGAATATTCTTTGCCGTTTTGTTCTAGCCTAAGGATAGCGGTATCCTGTCCAACTATTTTCATATAGCAACCGGTCTCCTTATCTTGTATAGAAGTGTCTTTACCAGGAATAACAATTTTCACACTATCGAATGACCTGGATTTGCCTGAGTACCTATTTGTCTCGCTGCTATTATTGCAAGCGATCAATTTGCTGAATAATAAAATAACGAGAATGTGTTTCATTGTTTTTATTAGCAATAAATAAAAAATAATACCAATGTTATTGTTATAGAACATGAAGTTTCTCCATTGATTGTATCAACAAGCAAAACTTTTGAAGTGTGGCTCTATCATCAACCTTTTAAAATCTTTTAGCTTGGTAGAACTAACCATACAGGCTTACATTAACCATTGCATTACTAGCCTTGAAGTAAAATTGAACAAAAGATAACTTATGACGATAGCTAAAGTGCTTCTTACAATTATCCACCACACAACCTTCCCTTTGAAAAAATTAAGATTTGTCCATGTATTGTAGGTAATTAAAAAGACCACTTCCAATAAAGAGATAATGCCGTTGGGCAAGAAAAATGAAAGAGCATTGAGCGGAATAATAAACGCTGACATAAAACCAAGCATATAAACGTTCATTACGAGAGCTTCAGCATAATATAGTTCTCTGTTTTTAAAAAGTATATAAGTAATAAATGCATAAACGGGGAGCAGGGCAGCCTGTACTATAAAATAATAATGTTTATAAAAAAACTGATCGGTTTGAATTGGTGCATCTCGATAAATAAAAAATAAGGCAAGGGCACAGAAAGTTCCGGAGATAGCAAACAAGGGAAAGGGCTTTTGATAACGCAACCGGAGACCCGATAAATATTTTCTTTGCATAGTACCCGGGTTAGTACCTAATTCCCTTAATGTATATAAAAAACCTTTTTCAAGGTGCCAGAAAGTGTGAGCCACTTCATGAAGTAAATATTGCACGCTAATGCGATCTGCCTGGAGTGCCTGCCCACAACCCGGACAAAATTTTTGATCACCTTCACTACCGCAATTCTGACAAACTATCATTTAATGAGAAGTTTCATTAAATGAAAGGTACATTTAAGCGGCTGAACCTGTAAGATAAATTTGTTCTATCATCAAAGTAGAGCAATAAAAATGCGGCAGGCTATAATATTTAATAACCTGTCCGCAATGAATTCGACTATTGATTAAACGTTATCTTTTATTACGGTAGTTCTTGTTTCGCTAGTGCTGGAATTACCACGCATAAGAGCTACAAGAATGATAATAAATACTGCGCCTGCAGCTACCCATAACCAGGGAGATGAATACCATTGCGTCGTGGTTGATTCGGTAGTTTTAGTAGTAACGGTTTTATCACCTTCCTGTGCCCATAGCGCAACTTGCATAAAAATGAGGGAAATTGCCAGGAAAATTTTATATCCCCAGCGAAAGCTTATCTGTTTCATGATAAATTTTTTTAGTAAAAAAATTATTACCAGTATAACACTGATAAGAATCAGGCCAAATTTTTTAAAGTAGTGGAACTATCACGAGCAGGCTTTACAGGGGAATAGTTTCCACAAAGAAGACTTAGAGCATCGAATTAGATATGTAAGATCAATGCATTTGTGAATCGTTATCAACGTCAGGATCGCCTTCTTTTGATCTGGGATAATCATTTTTTATTTGATCGATCACTTCTTTTTTATCTTTTTTGTTGCGAAGGATAAGTAAGATAATAAACAGGACTGCAGCAATCCCTACAAAAATTAATACAGGCTGATTCATATAGTGGAGTTTTAATAAAGCTACAATTTAGTTTGCCATAGGAAATACTAAGTTTTGACCTGGGAATTTTGACACTCAAAGAAAACTACATTTGAAAAATGGAACAAGCCAACATCGTTGCCAGGCGTAAGGAATGACCAATGCCCAAACCATTGACTCGTACCTCGTATATCTTTCATTTATCTTTATGTTATGAAAATTATCATAAGGCAAATGACTGCCGCCGATGCAAAAGAAGTAAATCTTCTCTCTGCGCAACTTGGTTATCCATTATCAATTGAACAAACACTCCAAAATATAAATGCAGTTTTACAAAGCAAATACCATACGGCATATGTAGCCGAATATGAAAGTGAAATAGTTGGTTGGATCGGCGCTTCACAGGCCATTATGATCGAAGTAATGCCGCATTGTGAAATAAACGGATTAGTTATTGATAAAGATCACCATGGAAAAGGAATTGGAAAATTACTGGTGGATAAAGTAAAACAGTGGGCAAAAGAAAACAATTACAGTAAGGTTGGGCTTCATTGTAATGTAAAAAGAACTGAAGCACATTTGTTTTATGAACATCTCGGTTTCACAGCACTCAAATTGCAAACAAATTTTGTGATCAATATATAAAAGACGAACCCAGCCTTTCCTTTAATGACAACATGAGAAAAGGCCGGGTCGTTATCGAAGATCTTACTGGCGGTTATATGAATATGTATTTACATAAGCAGATAATTCATTTTTACTGCTTTGACTTGTTAATACTTCATACATTGAATTGAAATTTTCGGGATCCGTGATATTTCCATATGCTGATTTTGCTAAAGCCAATCTATTGCTTTCATCGCTTACTAATTGGATCAACTGTTTTGCCTGTGCAACCGTGAAATAATACGATTCATTGGCAAAAATTTCAGTGAGCTTTGACATTTTTGCTCCAAACCCATATGTATTCCTCACTTCATTGTATAATGAAGTATAATTCGAGTTTGACATTGGGGTTTTGGTATAAACTGGTGATGTATAGCCCGGTTGTGATTGATGATCTCTCACATA
>VBAS01000175.1 GCA_005882975.1 Bacteroidota bacterium
CCGAAAAGCAAGTCAAAGTAGAAGGGAAGAGGCTTTCAATACAAATTGTATTGGATCTTAAACCAATGGAAAAATTGATAGTGGGTGGAAATATTATGACCATACAAAGAAAAGCAGCTATATCTGCTGTTGATGTAATTGATTCCAAAACTTTAGAAAGTCTTCCTTATCAAACCATCGAGCAAATGTTTCGTGGCACAGTACCGGGCACCAATAACATACAGGCGGGGTATGAAGCATATCAATATAGTTACGGATCTGGTGTGGTAAGTATTAGAGGCGCACCTGGATTTGGAGGATATGGTAGTGTTAAAGTTTACGTGGATGGAATTCCAAATGCAAGCGACTCCTATAATATAAATACGCTTGATAAAAATAATATCGATCATATAGAAGTGGTAAAAGGGCCTTCGGCATCTACGCTTTATGGAACCGAGGCAAACGGAGGAGTTATCCTTGTCTACACAAAAAAAGCAGCTCTGAATAGCACAAATATTAACCTTACTACAAGCGCCGGATGGTACGATTCGAAATGGCAGGGTGAAAAACCTTTCAGGCAGATCCATTCTTTTAATGTTGAACAAGGGTTTAAAAATTTTTCTTATTTTATTGGGGGTGATATCAATAACAATGAAACATATATGCCGGATGGCAAGCAAAACAGGTATTCTGTTTCTGGCAGCGTGACTTACAATGCTAAAAATTTAAAGATCAATGTCAGCGGGCAACATTTTGAAAACAATTATATTCCGGAGAGAAATGCTTTTTACGATACTTCTTCCAATGCCTTTTTTCATAGGGCGGGCTATCAATTGCCCGATACCGCACAAGGTATTCTCAAGGCAAATGGCATAGGTGCAAACATAAGTTTCAGAGCGGCAAAATCGTGGAATCATAATCTTGTTGTTGGATGGAATGAAAATTTCAAAGGTTTGGAATCCTATGTCCGGACTGCACCATATCTCAACAGAGATGTAAAGGACAAAATTGCATCAATTCGTTATTACAACAGTATTTCTTTTGGAGCAAGTTCAAGTATCAAAACAATCCTGCTGACAGGGTTTGAATATTCGGATATTTCTTCCACTGGATATACGGCAAGAAGAACCGCAACAGCTTATAACGTGACAGTTGATACTTTTGATATTCAAAAGAATACTGGAGTTTTTTTTCAGCTTAACCCATCCTACAAAAACAAAATATTTTTAACTCTTGCAGGCCGTTATGAATTCAATAAAAATTTCGGATCTTATTTTAATCCAAGACTTGGAGTGACCACAAATTTTTTGATCGGCAAACTTATTTTAAAACCCCGGATAGCATGGGGAAGAGGAATAACAGAAGTTTCCTGGTTTTCCAAACATTATCCAAGGGTCCAGGGTCTAACCTACTTACCTACCGACGACCTCAAGCCCCAGCAACAAGCAGGATGGGATTATGGACTGGAAGGTTATTTAGCAAATGATAAGCTCAGCTTTGAAGTTTCCAGGTATAATGCCATTCTCAAGGACGCCGTTTATATCTCGGCGCAAAATTCACCAACAGGTTTCATTGTTAGTACTGTGAATGCGGGGAAAATTGAAAATTCCGGGTGGGAATTCTCCGCCAATTATAGATTGAAAGACCTATACATTTCCGGCAGCTATTCGATAATTAATTCAATATTGAAAGAACCTTTGTCAGGCGATTCATCATTCAAGGATCGTACTTATCCCGGCGAGCAAATGCTATTCATACCAAAAAATGCCGCAGGGCTCACAATAGGATATGGGTTTACAAAACTATTTGGTCACTCGGACCGGCTTTATACTTCTATAAATATGACCTATACAAGCGGCGCTACCACCATCGATCAAGTGAAAAGCAATTATGACAGGCTAATGAATATCTACCAGTCTAATATCAATAAGTATGGTGAAAGGTATTATAATACTGAGCTTCCATCTATAACACGGTGGAATTTGAATGTCGAATATACTATTCATAAGGATCTTAGGTTTTTTATGCAGCTCTCTAATATTACAAACAATACAGACCCTGAATATTTCAATGATTTTCCATCAATAGGCCGTGGCTGGATGTTTGGGCTGAAATATAATTTCAGGAAGACAGCCGATACTGCTCAGTAAACAAAATTCATAGCCCCGTTCCTTAATTTGGTCAATTGATATTAAAAATTGGTATAAAAGCCAATTTTTAGCCTGAAATGTGATCTATCTTAAGATCCAGAAACTCAAAAAAAAAATTAAGAATGAGCAGAGGAAAGGAGTTCTGATGATCGTATTAGTATTAAGAATGATGAGACAATAAGAACAGACAATTACAGTGATTTAAAAAGTTTACAATTTATTAATATTCGAATAGCCAGATAAAACTTTTTCTCATGTAGTAGAGTTCTCAAGTAAGCAGTAAGTTTTGGTTTAGCGAGGGGTGTTTCCACATCCCTTTTTTTATTTAGTACTTACAAGATCATGAGAGACCATGCAGCTTTAATGTATTTATCTTAATGCATAGAACAAAAAAAAATAAAGATGAGCAGAGCCTGGAACCCTATTGATCGTATTAGCTATATGATCACAATGTTGGATCTTGTTCATTTGATATTTATCAAAAACATTTAATTAACACTGATCAAAGAATAAATAGTTTGACTTTGCGGTTCTGAAGTAATCGAAACCATTAACCATTAAACTTTTTTATGTCGCATTCAATTTATCCTCCGCTTTATCAAAAGAAATTCATAGTCACAATTAGCAAGTTGGTCATCTAAAATTTGGACTTGGTTTAATAGTCAGGTATTCCCTCGATTAGCAATGTATCTTAGAGTTCAGAAAGAAAAATATTTCTGATTAAAACATAAAGTCAATTAAAATTTTTCTCACATAAGCAGTTTTTTTCTCATGCAGGTTAGTTTTGGTTTTATACCTTCTGTTTCCACAGGAGGTATATTTTTTTATGGATGAGTAAGGGTTATGTTTTGTTCTTGCTGTTGTTATAGTTTGGTGTTCTGCACCTCAAAAAAAATTCATAGTTACAATTCGCGGGTTGGTCATCTAAAATTTCCATTTTGTTGAATTGTTAAATTTTATTTCATGAAGCGATCTATTTTAACGTTGAGAAAGAAAAAGCCTTTGATGATTATTTTATAAACGAAGCCAGTTTAAGTTTTTTCTGATTAGTAGTTTCTTAAGTAGAGTAGTTTACTTCCTGTTTCTACAGGGGGTATATTTTTCACGCAGGTTTGTTCACCTCCTGTTTTCACAGGAGGTATTTTTATTTATTTTTTTGAAGATAAAGTTTTAATAAAGGATCCCATTCACTGGCAATTCCTGCCGGGTATATTCTTGTACAGTTATTTATGTTCCACCTCCTCTTCCGCTGCCTTGTCTATTGTGCAGAGGAGTTTTGTTGAAGGTTTTTTATAAATTGGTTGCTTTTAGATTAACAAAAAACAATTTTATTTCGCCCATGTGTAAATTTATCTCCAGAATGAAATCAAGGACGCCATGACTTAAATAATCGAAGCATTAACCATTAAGCCTTTTTTATTATCGTCATCAATTAAAAGGTTAGTGTTGGTTAACCTCCTGTTTTCCGGGAGGTTTTTTTATGCATTTGAGTTAAGGTTTTTTCTAACTTTGTGATATGCTTCCTGACTATCCTCACAAATTATTTACTGACGAACGCAATCACTTCGAGCTGCTGATGGAAACGCTTGCAATGACTCCCAATTCCGGGAATTAAGTTGCACTCTGGATGGCTGAATAGAATTACAGAATGTATAAGGGAGCGTCGCAACAAAAGATGAACAGAATTACTATTGATGAATACAAAAAAATAATTATGGCAACAAGTACCGCTTCAAATAAAAGGCAGGATGTTCAAACCGATTTTCTTCCATTGCAGGGGACTGACTATGTTGAATTTTATGTTGGTAATGCAAAACAAGCAGCTCATTATTATATGAGTGCCTTTGGTTTCCAGGCATTGGCTTATGCGGGACCGGAAACCGGCATAAAGGACCGGGCCAGTTATGCGGTTCGGCAAAATAAACTGACCCTCGTACTTACTACACCGCTCCGGGCTAATAATGAAATAGCAGATCATATCTATAAACATGGCGATGGAGTGAAAGCATTAGCCTTACGTGTGGATGATGCAACCAGTGCATGGGAAGAAACAACAAAGCGTGGCGCCAGGTCTTATATGCAGCCACAAAAATTTATAGATGCAGATGGGGAAGTAGTGATCAGCGGCATTAATACATATGGCGATACTGTTCATTTATTTATTGAAAGAAAAAATTATAATGGACAGTTTATGCCGGGATACCGTGAATGGAACAATCCTTACTACAAACCAACAGATACAGGTTTATTATACGTTGATCATTGTGTGGGGAATGTTGGCTGGAATCAAATGAACCCTTGGGTGAAATTTTACCAGGATGTAATGGGCTTCAAAAATATCCTGACGTTTGATGATAAAGATATTTCTACAGAATATTCTGCGCTGATGAGTAAAGTGATGAGTAATGGAAACGGGTTTGTAAAATTCCCGATCAATGAGCCGGCGGAAGGAAAAAAGAAAAGCCAGGTAGAAGAGTATCTTGAATTCTATGATGGCGAAGGAGTGCAGCACCGTAACTGATCTAAGAAACAGGGGAGTTGAATTTTTGAGAATACCTACATCATACTATGATGACCTGCTTGACCGGGTGGGACATATTGATGAAGATCTTGAGCCATTGAAAGAGTTGGGTGTTCTTGTTGATCGTGATAATGAGGGATACCTGCTCCAGATATTTACTAAGCCGGCTGAAGACAGGCCGACATTATTTTTTGAGATCATTCAAAGAAAAGGAGCGAAGAGCTTTGGAAAAGGAAATTTCAAAGCGTTGTTTGAGGCTATCGAACGAGAGCAAGGGGAGAGGGGTAATTTGTAATTAGGGATTGGGGATTGGGAATTAGGTAAAATACTTGAGTTTTGTCCCCAATTCCTAATTACCAATACACAAATTCCGTTATGTTGCTTATTTTTACAATTGTTTATATAAAAGGCTGTAATAATGCTTTTATTCGGAGCGTTTCTTAATCTAATTAAACCGTCGATGAAAAACCTCTTCTTCTGTATCTTGACATGCTTTATTGCCATTTCTGTTTCTGCACAGAATGGCTCAGGTGGAAACTCCGTTTCGGCCGTTTCTTCTTTTATTGATTTTCAAAAATCATTGCAACGACCTTCAGATGTACTTAGTAAAAATGAGGAAGCGTTAAAAAAACAATTTGAGGATAAGAAATTAGTGTGGCCCGCTAAATATGTTTATATCCGTTCGTTTAAATATGATAGTCAATTAGAGGTCTGGGTAAAAAATGATAAGAAAGATCCATACAAACTTTTCAAAACTTATAAGGTTTGTGCACTGGCGGGTACTCTTGGTCCGAAAAGAATGGGCGGTGATTACCAGGTGCCGGAAGGATTTTATTATATCAATGAATTTAATCCCAAAAGCAATTATCATTTATCGCTTGGACTAAATTATCCTAATATATCTGACAGGATATTAAGTGATGCAACAAACCCCGGTGGTGATATTTATATTCACGGCAGTTGCGTTACCGTTGGTTGTATTCCTTTGACTGATCCAATGATCGAAGAAGTCTATACTATTACCGCACATGCAAAAGACCAGGGACAGGATTTTATCCCTGTTCATATTTTCCCGATACGTTACAATGTAAAAAGAAGTGTTGATTTTCTTGCTAAGATTACAAAAGACGATGAACAATTAAAAGATTTTTCCACACGTCTTGAAGATGCTTTTAATTATTTTGAAAAACATAAACAAGTTCCTGTGGTGGCGGTTTCTGACAAGGGCGAATATTATGTAAATGATGCGCCGGATAAGAAAGCAATGTAT
>VBAS01000464.1:0-1243 GCA_005882975.1 Bacteroidota bacterium
GATGAAATACCAGCAGCCAACAGGCTGATTAAACTGCTTCGCAACATGGATGATACTATTGATGTTGTTAACAGGTTTGATAGCGTAGAGGCTTCAGTGAATTTTTTTCAAACTACGCCAACTGTTGACCTTGTGTTTATGGATATTCAACTGGCAGATGGTTTAAGCTTTGACATTTTTTCAAAAGTTACTATCACTGCACCGGTTATTTTTACTACTGCCTTTGATCAGTATACTTTGAAAGCTTTTAAAGTAAACAGTGTGGATTATCTGTTGAAACCCGTGGATGAAACAGAACTGCAGCAGGCTGTAGAAAAATACAGGCAGTTATACATAAAAAGGGACAATGATTTTTCCGGGAAAATTTTACAGATAATGCAGGAAATGGCAATGGTGAAATACAAAGAAAGATTGCTGATCAAAAGAGGACAACAATTGAGTTATCTAAAGACGGACATTACTGCCTACTGTTATGCAGATGGTAAACTTTGTTATGCTGTCGATTTCAACAGTAATAAATATTTACTCGAAACCAATCTTTCTGAATTGGAAGAGCAACTGCAACCCAGCAAATTTTACCGCATCAACCGAAGCCTGCTTGTAAATATTGATGCGATAAAAAAGGTGTATACCTGGCTCGGCGGTCGTCTTAAACTGGAATTATCCATAGCTTCAACAGCAGAAACCATTGTGAGCAGGGACAGGGTAAATGGTTTTAAAGACTGGCTGGGACAGTAATTTATTTGACGGAAGTTCGTGGCGTTTTTCCCATATACTGACTCATTTTATGCAAATGATTTTTTCTCTTACATCCTGCTCTTTTCCTTTTTTACGGTGGGTATAAACTGGTTATCTAATTCCACTGCTTCTTTTATTAGTTTTACAATTGCCTCTTCGTTGATCTCATCGGCAGTATAAAATATTTTATAAAATATTTGCTTATTGGTACCATGCATAAGATATTGATTGGCATCCTTTAATTTGTTACCATACCAAAATCCCAGGAGCACCCCTTTTTTAATTCCGCCTCCTGGAATAGTAGATGGCCAGATAATACAGATGCCTTTATTGCCATAAAAGAAGGGTACGTTATAAGATATTTTTTCTTTACAATGGGTAGGCAAATGTTCTTTAATTATTTGTCTTAATACATCCGTGATAATACGTTCTTCACCAGGGAGCAGTTCATATAACTGCAGTATTGATTTTATTTTTAAGGAAGCGGGAGTTTTCATTTTTTTCT
>VBAS01000464.1:1364-1810 GCA_005882975.1 Bacteroidota bacterium
TCCCTCCATTAGCATTCAGTATCTTTTGTTGGCATTTATTCGTGAGCGCTAATTTGGTTTGGCTCCAGGTAATCTTTTAATGACGTATGAATAATATGAGTCCATCCTTCCATGAAATTCTTTTTTGCAAAGTCGGGATTTTGTTCAGGGAAAGTTTCCAGGCCCGTATGAGTCAGTTTTAATAAGGTTTTGTCCCCCTGCTCAAACAATTCGAATGTTACAAAAGAATTGCCTGCATAGCCATCATAGCGCCAACTGTAGGTGAGTTTTTTATTGGGAACTACTTCTGTTATTTCACAAAGATGACGGTAGGGAGCATTGGGATCAGGACCTCCCAGGAACTGGAACTGAAAACCAACTTCTGCTTTAAATTCTGCAAGGTCGAAGTACCAGCTTTTCATTTCATTTTTATCTGTGATGGCGTTCCATACTTTTGTTACAGGAGC
>VBAS01000464.1:1829-3213 GCA_005882975.1 Bacteroidota bacterium
CGGTTTTTATTGTTGTTTGGCTGTTTGTTTAAATGCAGTTCGAGTGCATTTAATTTGCTGGTCCAAAAAGTTTTATACTGGTCTGCCCAGGCAGACACTTCATTTAATGTTCTTAGCTGTGCTTCGCAATATCTTTCCCTGCCCTGTTGTTTGATCACAATAAGACCGCATTCTGTAAGGATCTTTATATGTTTGGAAATGGCCGGCCGGCTGATATTGAAATTATCTGCCACCGCATTCAGGTTTAACTGTTGATGAGCAATTAAATTTATAATTTCTCTCCTGGTAGGATCTGCAATGGCCTGGAATACGTCTCTTCTCATGACAGTGGTTATTATGTAACTAATCGGTTACAAATTTAAGCGTAACAATTCGGTTACGCAAAAAAACGTAGAAATATTTTTGCACGAGATGATTTTTTTGGAAATTATATTGGATTTGTGTGACTGACCGAAGCTTTATTATCTAAGCTCTTTTTTCAGGATCTTTCCTGTCGCACTCATCGGCAAAGACGTTAAAAATTCTATATGTCGTGGATACTTATAAGATGCAACCCTTTCTTTGGTCCATTTTATTAAATCTGTATCAGCTATTGCTCTCCCTTCTTTTAATACCACAAATGCTTTTACTTCTTCACCGAATTCTTCATGTGGTATTCCAATCACTGCCACCATCGACACCGCTTCATGTTTGATCATCACTTCTTCTATTTCTCGTGGGTATACTTTGCATCCACCCCGGTTGATCATATCTTTGGTCCTGTCCACAATAAAATAGAAACCATCTTCATCTCTCACAGCAATATCCCCTGAATACAGCCAGCCATTTTTTAATGCTTTTTCTGTTTCAGCTGGTTTCTTATAATAGCCTTTCATCACATTATGGCCACGGTAAAGCAATTCACCTTTTTCACCAACGGGTACTTCATTTCCGTCCGTATCCACCAGTTTCACTTCTACACCCCAAATAGGAGTACCAACAGAACCAGGTTTTCTGCCCACACTTAACTGGTTGAACGTAACTGCAGGAGAGCCTTCGGACATGCCATATCCTTCCACAATTGCCACATGAAAACGTTGCTCAAATTCTTCGATTACTTTCACAGGTAAAGACGCACCCCCGGAAATACAATACCTCAGGTTTTTAGCAATGGCATCATAATCAAACTTAGGATTGTTATAATTCAGCAAACCCCAGTACATGGTAGGTACTCCTGCAAAAATGCTCACCTTGTGGTGTTGCATCATTTCAAAAACGGTTTCCGGATCAAAACGGGAAAGCAAAATATTGGTACATCCCCTGTAAACACCTGCATTCATCAACGCCGTCATTCCAAAAATGTGAAACAATGGCAACACCAGCAATCCAGTATCAACCGGTTTCA
>VBAS01000176.1 GCA_005882975.1 Bacteroidota bacterium
TGCCAAGTAGAGCGATAATAAAAAAACCTCCAGTAACCATCAGTGCAAAACGAAGTGGAGTGGTTGTTAATTTAATTTCCTTACGTGGTTGAGATTGCGCCGGTGATGGAGCAGTAGTTTTTGGCTGTTGGTAAAATTTCTTTTTCTTTTTTGATGCCATGATAAGATGCCTATGGTTTATAAAGTAAAAAATGTTCCCGAAGGCGTAAGAAAATTTAATTTTTTAGTGAAATTGAATTTAACTGTTTATTTTTTCTTGCTGAAAATAATAAAAAGAGCGATGCAATACCTAAAGCAATCACCAAAATTAATTGGAGGCCGTGCAACATAAATGCAAACGCCAGCCCATTTTCAACTGCAACACCATAAAGTACCAATCCCTGGGAAACTAATAAATGGTAAGTGCCAATTCCTCCCTGCACCGGGGCAGACATTCCTATTCCCCCGGCAACAAGCAAGAACAACGCTGCGCCAGCACCAAGTCCGCTGGTAAATGGAAAAGCAAAAAGAGCAACGTACATGCCCAGATAATAAAGTACCCAAATAAATGCAGATTGAAAAATGAAAAGCCATGGTCGTTTAAGCGTGGCCACAGATTTTAGCCCATCTACAAAGCCTTTAATTATTTTAGTGATGGGTGATTCGACCCCTTTGCTTTTACTTCTTTTTAAAAAATAGATGGTCACAATTAGTAAAACAAGTAGCAGTAAGATAATGGCGGTCAGCAATAGTGGCGATTTGATAAGTTGCTGAAATTTTTCATTAAGCGGGGTAAAAATTTTTTCGCTAAAAAAATTCCCTAATCTTTTATATTCCAGAGCTGCTGTCAGCAATATGCAAACAAGAAGACTTAATACATCAATGATCCTTTCAACTATTACTGTTCCCAGCAATTTATTGAATGGTATTGATTCAGCCTTGCTTAAGGCGCCGCAGCGTGAAACTTCTCCTAATCTTGGTAAGGCGAGATTTGCAAAATAACCAACTATCACAGAGTATGTAGTATTTTTCAGAGAAGGAGAGTAGCCCAAAGGTTCAATGAGTAAATTCCAACGGTGGGCACGAACGACAAAAGCAATAATTGAAATTAAGCCCGATACAGATACCCAAAATATATCTGCATGTAAGATCTGCTGCATTATTTTTTTAATATCCATTCCTCTCAATGCGTATAATAATAACGCTACTGCCACTCCAAGCAGAATAATATATTTTAATATGGTTAGTAACTTGCCTTTCATTTATATTTCATTGGACTTATAACTTCCCGAATAAAATTTTAAAAGGATCTTTGCGATAGATTTTGGCCAGATGCGGCAATAAATTTCAAAATCCTCCTTTTGCCGCACATTTGTTTGTATACCTTCAGTGGTCGCTGACGCTTCATGTATTCTGTGTTTTGAAAGTATCTTTGGGATATACACAAATCTCCCTTTCATTTCTGACATTCTTAACCACGCATCCCAGTCAAGGCTTACTTTATATTTTTCAGAGAATGTAAAATCGTGTAGTGTTTCTTTATTATACATAACACTCGGACAAGGTATGGCTGTACCAAATGATTGAGAGAACTTCTTCCATCTACTGCTCTTTATATTTTTTTTTAAAGGCATAAACATAAAGTTCATTAGTTTTTTTGCAGTCAGCATCAATGTAGTATCTCTTTCTTTGTCACCTACTATTTCGCTATAGCCTGTAAAACAGATCAAGGTGTCTTCGAATTTTTCTGCTGCTTTTATACACAGTTCTGCATAATTATTATTATAAAGGTCGTCCTGGTGGGCAAGAGTGACGTATTTTGTTTTTGCCATGCTAAGACCAAAATTCCAATCATGGGCGATGCCTTTGCCCGATTCAGTTGTAAATATTTTGATCCCATATTTTTTTGCTGTCTCATCAATATAGATGGAGGGAGTAGACGTAGTAATATAGATATCGCTTTTGACTGTTTGATCTTTTAATGAATTCAGGCAGTCAGGAAGATAGGGTGAATCTTTATATGCCACTACGGCAAATGAATGATTGGTCATTTCCTTTTATCAAATACTAATCGTAATTCATTATGTGTAAAAATCTTACTGAATGATTCGGAATTCACAGGAAAGTATTTATTTAATTTTAATTGATAATATTTATTATCACAAATACCTGTTTTGTTTAGATAATCCATGTTAATGAAAGTCTCGTGTGTTGCATCCGACTTATACCCTTTATGTCCTGGTACCGTAAATACAATTCTTATAATATTCAAACGATGGCAACTGTTAAATATTTTAGTTATTACTTCAGACGATCGTTCGAGGTGTTCCAATACGTGATTCATTGTAAAGGTCTGGTATTGTCCTGCCTGGATCATTTGAAAATTATAGTTGTCCTCTTCCGGAACATATAGATTCACATTCAGGCCATTCTTTTTACAAAACTCAACGACAACTTTATTTACTTCAAATCCTATAGAGTTAGCTGGAAGGATCTTAAGAAGTTCTCCAACACCACATCCAAAGTCTATTGTTTTACCTATACAATATTTCCTGATATCATTTAAATAAACTCTTCTTATTGCTTTTCGGATTGGAGAACGATCATGCAGGTAATTAAAATAATCTTCTGAATATATTTCTTCTACCGGCGCCTTCATAATTTGGAATTATTTATATCCTTTGTTTTAGGATAATTTGAAATATCAAAACTTGTTGCTGACAATAACAACTGAAAACCCATAATAATGAGTAGCGTGGGGATCACAACTGTACCGGTTGGGGCCGGCGTATGGCTACTTCCATATTTTATAAAATTTACAATACCATAAATTAGCCCTATAACAAACAACGGAAACCCAAAAAGAATATATAATGATGCTATATTGAAATCGAATAAAAAATATTTCAAAATGATGCGGCGAATAAAAGCTTTTAAAAGTTTCGGCGGAAAACCAAGCAATGTTCTGGTAAGTGAAAGATGCGAAACCTCATCACCGTATTTTGCTTTCATAGGAATTTCCTGTATTACAGCATCGGAATGATATAATTCGATTAACATTGAAGATTCAAAAAAGTATCTTTTATGGATCTTGTGAATGTCGATAGTCTTCAGCATTTCGCTACTTATTGCCACAAAGCCATTATTAGGATCAAAAATATTCCAATACCCTGAAGCTGCTTTAATACAAAAGCTTAATCCAAGATTGCCTGTTCGTCTTAATACAGGCATTTTTCGCAAGGCTTTAAAATCCCTGAATCGATTTCCTTTTGTGTAATCAGCTTTGCTATCTATAATGGGCTTTATCAATGCAGGAATATAAGAACTGTCCATTTGATTGTCGCCATCGATCTTAATAATAACGTCACTGTTTAACTCAATTGATCTTTTAAATCCAGTGATCATTGCGCCGCCAACTCCCTGGTTAATCTCATGATTTATCAAAACGATCTTTTTATTTTCTACAGCTAGCCCAGATAATATTTTCTCCGTATCATCTTTGGAGCAATCATTTACTGTAATGATCCAGTTTACTTCAGCAGGAAGTTGTTTAATTACATCCCTAATGTGTTTGGACACATTATAACAAGGTATGACTACCGTTATGATCATTGATCGTTTCTTTTATAAATAAAAAGACCTGCATTCTCTTTAAGCTTTGTCATGCACCTTACTTCTTTTGGATTTGGAACAGTATCGAATACGAAATATTTTACTCGAAGTTGTTTCAATTTTGGTGAGCAAGGGTCTATGAAAATTGTATAACCGTCCTGGAACGTTTGCCGGAAAATTACAGTATCATTCCAATTCACATCAAAATTCTGGGCAACTTGTTTGGAATTCATTGTCATCCATGCATAACGATTGTAGATAGAATCATTCTTTCCTGTTGGGTCTAATACTTTCATGTCTTTCATCGGAGGAACAAGCTTCACACTATTAAATAGATCAATACCGTTTGCTTTTAATAAGTGGGTCAGCCTTGTGTTTCCCATTAATGCCCATCTGGCAGATGGATCTTTTTCATGTATTTCTTTACTGTCAACCACTAAAGGATTTTCCAGAATGGGAGCAAGTCCTTTAGTTAATGGATTCACGTTTGCATTTGTTATCACCATTCCTATTAATAAAATTAATAAGGCAGGTTTTACAAATCGAAAATTTTTATAGCGGGCAAGTAAATACGAAATAACAATAAGCGCAATTGCGACACCCACCTGTGTTGATGTGAAATAGTTTTCCGTTGCTTTGTTTATTTGAGTTGTAACGATCAACATAAAAATGAGCGATACTGCTGCCAGAATACTCAATTCGATCCATGAGATTTTCTCTTCCTTAATTTCCGTTTTGCTACTTGCTATATAACAAATAAGTAAAAAACAATTTGCGACCCCGACTATTGGTAATGTGCGGAAATCCGGGCTCATTGAAAATAGAGTGATCTTGCTTAAAAATGCAGGGAAACCAAGTAACACATAAATTAATCCTATAAATAGGAAGATTGATATGGAAATCAACAAAGGGTCTGTTTTTTTAGTTTTAAGATAGTAATAAGCCATTGCGTAAAATACCATTGGAAAAAACATAATAAAACCGCTTGCTTCGCAAATGTTTTGCCATTGTATTGGAGTGTGAGTATCGGTCATAAATATCCCGAAGAATTCTGCAAATAATTTTCCGTCCTTTAGTGCACCTCCGGTTGAAAATCTTCTTCCCGGATAAACTGTGTTCAACATCATG
>VBAS01000234.1 GCA_005882975.1 Bacteroidota bacterium
TATCACTTCACGTATTTCAATTATCTGGTTGGGATCAAGACCAGATGTTGGTTCATCTAAGATCAATACTTCCGGATCATGAATAAGGGCAGCGGCTAATCCAACTCTTTGTTTATATCCTTTTGATAATTGCCCGATCTTTTTTTTGCTTTCAACAGTCAGTCCAGTCAATTCAATAACGCTTTCGATCTTTGACTTTCGATTTTCTATTTGATGGATCTCTGCTACAAAGGCCAGGTACTCTCTCACATACATATCATAATACAAAGCATTCAATTCTGGCAGATAACCAATTTTCTTTTTTGTTTCTAACGGTTGGTCAGTCACATTCATTCCGCAAACGAAAGCTTCACCACTTGTTTTTTCCAGGTAACCGGTAATTATTTTCATGGTGGTTGATTTTCCTGCACCATTTGGTCCAAGAAAACCTACGATCTCACCTTTACCAACTTTAAAAGAAACATCGTTTACAGCTTTTTGCTCACCATAAACTTTGAGGAGGTTTTTCACTTCTATTGACATGTTGCGAAGTTAATGTGCTAATATGCATATTAGCAAATGTGCCAAAGAAGGATTGTGTATTTATTTGCAAATCGGCACATTGGCATATTAGCACATTATTTAACTGCAACAGCGATCTTAGAATCTGCCGTTCCATAATACAAGAACCATTTGCCTTTATAATTCACTAACCCTTCTACAAAACAAACATGATTTACCTGGCCGGTTATTTCATAAGGCTTATCAGGTTTCATAAAATAACTATCCATTCTGTCAATAACCTTTGTCGGATTGTTTTTATCAAATAAAATTTCCGATGCTGCATAAGTGCCTTCTACTAAACTTGTATCACCTTTTGACGGAACATTCCGGCTATTATAAATAAGAACGATCCCTTTTTCAGTAAGCATTGCCGGTGGTCCGGGTTCTACAAGATCACTGTCAAACTTTTTTGGACGTGGGCCAAATATTGTTTTGATCTTTCCTTTATCATCAACAACCGGAAACCAGTTTATCAGATCATCAGAAGCAGCCAGGAAAATATCAGTATCACCCCAATACATACAATACTTGCCGCCGATTTTCACGGCGATCGCTTTTCCATTCTCATATTTGCAAACAATGGATCCCGATTTACTCCACTTATTTACTTCAGCAGTGTCATTTTTAAAAACATGTCCATGCTTTGTCCAATGATAAAGATCTTTTGAAGAAGCGATCAGCAACCTTGCCTTATCACCATCATAAGCGGTATAGGTCATGTAGTAAGTTCCATTCTCATCTTCTACAATTCTTGGATCCTCACAACCGCCTTCCCATTCATAAATTTTTGATGAATCATTATCAGGATATAAAACCGGTGTAGCATGTTTGGTAAAATGCAATCCATCAGTGCTCCATGCAATACCAATCCTTGATGTACCCGCATATTTTCCAATGCTGTCTTCGGCTCTGAATAAAAGAAAGACAGTATCATTTCTTACAACTGATGCCGGATTGAATACATCTTTCTCTTCCCATTGTATAACTGCATTTCTTACAGGACAAAGAAAAGTTGAGTTCGTGTCGGGCAGTAATACTGGATTTGCCTTATCTGCTTTTGTAAAAGGCAATAAAGCCCAGCTATAATCTTTATTTTGATCAGCTTTGGGTTTACAGCTTACCAAAAATGCAACTAGCAAAAGTTGGAGGATATATTTCATTACGAATTTATTAATATTCATTTTCTGAAGCAGTTTTAAAGCTAATTCTTATTTTTAGATTATCATGACAGCAATTATTGTTATTGTTTTTATTCTTGGATATTTCGCAATAGCATTTGAACATCCATTAAGGATCAACAAAGCAGCGTCTGCTTTACTTACAGGGGTTATTTGCTGGTCGATCTATGCCTTATCCGGAAGCGACAAAGAATTTGTTTCTGAAAACTTGTCACATCATCTTTCTGACATAGCAGGGATAATTTTCTTTTTACTGGGCGCAATGTCATTGTTGAGCTAATAGATGCACATGATGGGTTTGAGCTAATCACCAATAGAATTCAGAACACTAACAAAAGAAAATTAGTGTGGGCGATTGGAACTGTCACTTTTTTTCTTTCAGCAGTCCTTGATAATCTTACCACGACAATCGTAATAGTTTCATTATTACGAAAACTAATTCCTTCTCATAAAGACAGGCTGGTTTTTGCTGGGCTCGTTGTGATCTCTGCCAATGCCGGAGGCGCATGGAGTCCTATAGGGGATGTAACTACGACGATGTTATGGATAGGTAACCAAATTACTACTCTTAACATTATCGTCAAGACCATTTTTCCATCGCTTATATGTTTTGCGATCCCTACTTTTATCATCAGCACGCAAATGAAGGGGTTCATTGAAAGGAATGAGTCCAATAAAGAGAAATTATTTTCAACACCAAAGGAAAGAAAATCAGTTTTTATTATTGGAGTTGCTTGTCTGCTATTTGTGCCGGTTTTTAAAACTTTTACTCATCTGCCGCCTTATATGGGCATGATTTTCGGACTGGGTTTAATGTGGTTGCTAACAGAAATGGTGCATAGTGGAAAGGACGAGAGTGAAAAAGGATTGCTTTCTGTAAATCATGCATTGAGAAAAATTGATACGCCGAGTATTTTATTTTTTCTTGGAATTTTATTAGCAGTCTCTGCATTGCAATCAACAGGTATTCTTACTTCGCTTGCAAGCGCATTGGACAGATCCATTGGTAATATCAGTATCATTACGATGATTATAGGTTTCCTTTCTGCCATTGTGGATAATGTACCATTAGTTGCAGCGGCACAAGGCATGTATAGTTTAGATCAATATCCCACCGATCATTTTTTTTGGGAATTTCTTGCTTATTGTTCTGGTACGGGAGGAAGTATTCTCATCATTGGTTCAGCAGCCGGTGTAGCAGCAATGGGAATGGAAAAGATACAGTTTGGCTGGTACTTAAAAAGAATCGCCTGGCTTGCGATCATCGGTTATCTCGCCGGTGCTGGAGTATTTTTATTACAACATTATTTACTGAACTTATAGATCATCAAATTCATACAGCTGGTCTATATGCGTCCCCGCTTTCATTTCAAATATTGGATTGATCAATCCATCTTTTAATCCATATACCCATCCATGCAGATCAGGTCTCTGATCGTGTTTCCATGCACGTTGTACAATTGAAGTTTTGGCAAGATCCATTACCTGTTCTTTTACATTTAATTCGCAAAGCCTGTCAGCCCGCAGATCTTCATTTGGAATTGCATCGAGTTCTTCACGATGCAGCCGATACACATCTTTTATATTGCGCAGCCACATATTAAGTACCTGTTTGTAATCATGGTTTGACATGGCTGCTTTTATTCCGCCACAACCATAATGTCCACATACAATAATATGTTTCACTTTCAAATGCGTCACGGCATATTCCAAAACACTAAGAACATTGGAATCGGTATTCACGACCATATTTGCAATATTGCGATGAACAAAGATCTCCCCTGGCTGTGTACCTGTGATCTCGTTGGCAGGAACACGACTATCGCTGCAACCGATCCATAAAAATTCCGGCGTTTGAAGGTGTGATAATCTGTCGAAGTATGCAGGATCGACGGCAACTTTGCTGGTGGCCCATTCTTTGTTTTCCTGTAAAAGTCTTTCGTATGATTTCATAAAATAGCTTGAATTCAAAAATAGCTTTTAATCTTTTTCAATAGCAAACAATCTAGTGACAAAATTGTTTCAATAATGGTTGGTGCAGGAAGTTCGATACATTAATTTGCGGCCATATCAATATGACCAAAGCCAAAACATATTTACGTTTCCAGATCGGTTCAGCTATTTTTATGATGATTGCATTGGTCTGGCTAACTATTAGTGCACCTTTTATTTTGGAAAGCCAAAAGCAATTGGCAAAGAGCTCTATATCTTCTTCGGAGGAGACACAATCCCCTTTAAGTGGAAATGAAGAGGAGAGTGGCAAGCCTTTGGGAAGTAACATAGAAGAGAAGGCCCCCAAAACATTTAATACTTTTTCTGAAGAATACTTACACGATCATTACAGATCAGGTCATTTATTCTCTCTTTCCCTGCAATATCATAAACATGAAAATGCAGATATCTATATCGCCTACCATGGTGAGCCATTGGTGCCGCCGCCGAATGTCGCGTAATTCATAATTTTTTAGTACAAGCCTCTTTCAGGCTTTAATCTTCTTGTATTGTTATAACTCAATAGCGATATTAATTTATTGCGACATAAAATTTATTCAAATGAATTCTAGTAAAAATTTATTGGCAAGTCTTAAAAACGATTTGCCGGCAGGCATAGTTGTATTCCTCGTAGCAGTGCCTTTGTGTTTAGGCATTTCTCTTGCTTCAGGTGCTCCATTTTTTTCAGGAATGATAGCTGGAATTATCGGAGGTATTGTTGTTGGATTTCTCAGTAATTCCCAATTAAGCGTTAGCGGTCCGGCTGCTGGCCTTACAGCTGTAGTGTTGACATCAGTAAATCAGCTTGGAGCTTTTGACGCTTTCGTATTGGCAGTTGTTATTGCGGGCATCTTCCAGCTAATACTTGGGTTTTTAAAAGCAGGTGCAATTGCGAATTATTTTCCATCCAGTGTTATTAAAGGAATGCTAACTGCGATCGGCATTATCATTATACTTAAACAGCTTCCTCATGCGTTTGGTTACGATAAGGACGCTGAAGGAGATTTTTATTTTCTACAGGTTGATGGCGAGAACACTTTTTCCGGATTGATAAATTCGATTGGAAGGATTGATCTGGGTGCCACTGTTATCTGTATGGTTTCGCTTGCTATTCTTATTCTTTGGGAAAGGCCATTCTTTAAGAAGAATTTGAGATTAGTGCCGGGTGGATTAATAGCGGTGATTACAGCAGTTGTATTAAATGAGATCTTTCTAATATCAGGAAGCAATTTAGCAGTGACTACTGGCCATATGGTAAAAGTGCCGGTGGCATCAGGTGTGAGCGAATTCCTTAGTTTTTTTACACTCCCTGATTTTTCTCAATTAAAAAATCCTCAGATTTACACCATAGCATTGACAATTACGGCTGTTGCATCAATTGAAACATTGTTATGTATTGAAGCTGTTGATAAGCTTGATGCGGAAAAAAGAACGACGCCACCAAATCGGGAGCTGATTGCACAAGGGATCGGCAATATAGCTTCAGGTCTCATTGGCGGTCTGCCAATAACCAGTGTGATCGTACGAAGTTCTGCAAACGTAAATGCGCAGGCAAGATCCAAAGCATCCACGATCATTCATGGATTGCTGATATTTATCTGCGTAACATTTATTCCCGGGTTACTAAATAAAATTCCTTTGTCTTCACTTGCGGCAATTCTATTGATAACTGGTTACAAACTTTGTAATCCTTCATTATTCAAAAAACTGATCAGCCAGGGCAAATATCAATGGATGCCATTTATAGTAACGGTATTGGCTATCGTATTAACAGATCTTCTTACAGGTGTTGGAATAGGGTTAGGAGTAAGCATTCTTGCTTTGTTATATGGTAACTACAAGAATTCTTATTTCTTTCACAAGGAGAAACATAAGCAAGGCGAAGCGATCCTGATCCATTTAGCGGAGGAAGTTTCTTTTTTAAATAAAGCAAGTATAAAACTTACACTTGAGCATTTACCGGGAAATTCAACTGTGATCATCGATGCTTATGATAGCCAGTATATCGATCATGATGTGTTGGAGATTATCCGCGATTTCAAAGATGTACAGGCGCCTTTAAAGAATATCGAATGTAAAACAGTTGGGTTTAAAGAAGTGTATAAGATCGTTAACACGGATAATGTGCAATCTGTAAAAGAGTACATTCCCCGTTATCATTCTGTATTGGTGGGTGAATCAAAGAAACATTTACCGGAAACAGTAACTAATTAATTTTTTAACCGATAAGAAAAATATCAAAATGAGAACTCATAATAAAGAATCACAATCAACAATGACTCCAGCAATGGCTATGGAGATCTTGAAAGACGGGAATAAAAGATTTATAAGCAATTTAAAGTTCAATCGCAATCTTTTGCAACAAGTAAATGAGACCCGTAATGGACAGTGGCCTTTCGCCACCATTCTTAGCTGTATCGACAGCCGTACTTCGAGTGAGTTAATATTTGACCAGGGACTTGGCGATATATTCAGTGTACGAATTGCGGGTAATATCATTAACGAAGACATCCTTGGCAGTATGGAGTTTGCCTGTAAAATAGCGGGGTCAAAATTTATCGTGGTGCTGGGACATACAAAATGCGGTGCTGTAAAAGGCGCATGTGATCATGTTGAGATGGGAAATCTTACAGCGCTGCTTTCAAAATTGCAACCGGCAGTTGATGCAGAAACGGTAACAACAGGAGACCGGAATTCGAAGAATAGTGAATTTGTTGAGAATGTAGCAGGCATTAATGTGCGGAGAACGGTGAGTGAGATCTTGCAACGCAGTTCAATATTGAATGAGATGATTAAGGGTGGAGAGACCGGTATTTGTGGTGCAATGTATAATGTGGAAACCGGCGTTGTAGATTTTTTTGAGGATACAATGATCATTAAAAACAAGAAGCTTTCTCATGAATCGTTTGTATAGGGCTGAGTTTAGCAACCGTCCTGTTTTTACAGGACGGTTATATTTATAGCTTCAGAAACACATTTCGTTTGCAAGAAAAAATAATCGTTTAGTTCGGAGAATTACCTGTATCATTAAAGTGATCTCAGTCTTCTAAATCGGCTGAACTTTTTGGAAGCCGGTCATAAGCACCTTTTAAGGCAAACCAGCCAAAGATCATTAGTCCAATTGCGATGGGAATAAAAATGATAACAAAAACGATCCACTGGATCTTTGTATCGAGCACGGGTTTTTTTGTGATCTCTTCACTGGCTGTTTTAATAAGATAAAAAATTGCAGCGGGTCCCATCAATATCCAAACCATGCCCGCAAATCTTTTTATTGTATTCATAAAATAAAATTAATTATTGATGTTAGGATCTTTTCTATTAACTATATACAACGCTCCAATAAATAAACAGACGCCTGCAATAATGATCGGGTAATAAAGTCCCACTAGTTTATCGCCAGTATATATCGTGGTCAAGAGTGTTGCAATAAAAGGAGTTAATCCCCCAAACACTCCATTGCCAATATGATAAGGCAGGCTCATAGAGGTGTACCGGATCTTTGTCGGGAACAATTCTACAAGAAAAGCTGCGATAGGACCATATACCATCGTTACATATACGATCATAATAAAAACAATCAGGATCATCATCCGGTAGTTTTCATCATTCAGCAATTTTGAAGTTTTGATATCTGGCTTTAAAGTGACTCTTGCTGCTTCTGCATAAAGCGTATCAGTCTTTTCTTCTATTAGTCGTATCCCTTCTTTAAAATAACGAGTACTGGTTACTTTTCTTATTGAATTTCCCGTGTTACTGATCGGGATCAGCTTTGTATTTATTTCATTCCTTGTAACCTGTTCTTTTTTATTTGTTGTATCTGAAATAGAAAATAATTGGTGAAAAAGGGGACGATAAGTAAAAATTGCTAACAGCATTCCAACAAGCATGATCCATTTTCTTCCTACTTTATCACTCCATTTTCCAAACACAACAAAAAGGGGTGTGGCAAAAACGATGGCCCAGATCAAAATAGTTCGTGACTGTTCAAAATCTATTTTGCAAACATTTTCAATAAATGATTGGGCATAAAATTGACCGGTATACCAAACAACACCTTGTCCCATTGTAGCACCAAACAAAGCAAGCAATACCATTTTCAAGTTTCCCTTATGCGCAAAACTTTCTTTTAATGGATTGACTGATGTCTTTCCTTCAGTTTTCAATTTGGAAAACAAAGGAGACTCTTTCATCTTTAGTCGTATATAAATCGAAATAGCCACCAGGATGATTGAAACAAGAAAAGGAATGCGCCAGCCCCAATCATTGAATTTGCTTATTGATGTTGAAAGATCACTATCAAGACTATGACGTGTAATTAAAATAATTCCGAGGGATAAGAGCAAACCGAGAGTTGCAGTTGTTTGGATCCATGATGTGAAATAACCTCTGCGGTCTGCAGGTGCATGTTCAGCAACATAAGTTGCAGCGCCGCCATATTCTCCGCCCAATGCTAATCCTTGTAATAATCTTAGGACAAGTACAAGAATTGGGGCAAATACACCAATGGTTTCATAAGAAGGGATAAGACCAATAGCAAAAGTGGAACCACCCATGATAATGAGTGTAAGCATAAAAGTGTATTTGCGACCGATCAAATCACCCAATCTTCCAAATACTAATGCACCGAAGGGCCGGACAATAAAACCTGCTGCAAAAGTTGCTAATGTTGAAAGCAATGCAGCCGTTGGATTTGTTTTTGGGAAAAACTGACTGGCAATAACAGTGGCAAGACTTCCGAAAATGTAAAAATCATACCATTCAATAAGTGTACCCACAGAAGAAGCAAGGATCACACTCCGGATGCTCGTTGGTTTCATGTGTATATTTAATAATTTATTTTAGCCACATGTTATTCGCCATAAAATTTTCTTCGGTAGCTCAAAAAAGGAACCTTAAAAATTTTATGGCTCATTTCATCCGATTAAAATACAGAATAAGTTTTTAACCTGACAAAAAATTTAACGAGAATTCAGTAGATAATTAATATCGCGATCAATCCACCCTCTTCATTCGCGGATATTTTATAGGAGAAACGATCAACGGGAATTTTTCAATTATTACATTACTCGTGTCCAACCCGAAGCCTTTTTCTTCTGAAAGAGAGATCTCTTTAAGCAAAAAATAAAACCTCATTACTATTCGTTCCCAAAGTGGTAACTCGTTATCATCGCTTAAGTATTTTTCCATTACAATAACCTGGAAATCGCCGACTATACTATTTTTTGCCAGGCTATCATACTTGCTTACCACGCTTACCTCCCTGTTGGCAACCAGGTCTTCAACTACTTTTTTAAACATCAAATTAATACGGGGTTGTACTCTGAATCCTAAACGAAACTCAACACGAATTATATCATTGGGAATAATGTGAGTTACCAAATATTCAGCGGTATAAGGATCGTCAAGTGTATCTACATGTATTAACCAATAAATATCCGCCCTCTTCGGTTTTTTATCCAATAAAGAGTAAATGACCTTATGCTCTATTTCTTTGGGGTTATCTGCACTGGTGAGATAAACTAAATGAGTTGCATATTTCGGTACACTTTTATCATTGCTCAATTCCTGGATCTTTGGAATATAATGATCAAGCCGAACGAATTCAAGATATCTATTTTTGATCCTTCTTGCCCTAAACCATGCATACATAACAAAGAATAAAAGACCTCCAACAAGAAGTGTAACATATCCTCCATGCGGAAACTTGTCCATATTGGCATATAAAAAGCTCAACTCAATAGTTAAATAAACGGCGAGGTAGATATAGATTAAAAATGATTTGGTTCGATGGACAATTAAATAGTTTGCAAAGAGAATGGAAGTAGAGATCATCGTTACAGTGATCGCCAGTCCGTATGCAGCTTCCATATTTGATGCTTTCCGGAAAAAAAGTACCATGCCAATACATCCAAAGAACAATAAAAAATTTACTGCGGGAACATAAAGCTGTCCTTTAGCTTCTGTTGGATAATTAATTCTCAGCTTTGGCCATAAATTCAAACGCATTGCCTCACTTACAAGTGTAAATGAACCTGAAATAAGAGCCTGGCTCGCAATGATAGTTGCTGCAGTGGCAATAGCAATACCAAAATAAAGGAACCATTGCGGCATAACGCCATAAAAAGGATTGAATCCTGATTCAATTATTTCTGAACTGATCAGTTTGCCCGAATAATTTTTTAATAGCCATGCACCCTGGCCAAGATAATTTAAGATCAAACAGGTCTTAACAAAGATCCATGAGTACCGGATATTCCATTTGCCACAATGTCCCAGATCAGAATATAAAGCTTCAGCGCCAGTAGTGCATAAAAATACTCCGCCAAGAATATAAAATCCCTGTGGATAGGTTCCCAATAGTTTAATTCCGTAGTAAGGATTGAATGCTTTTAATATAGACAGGTCATCCAACAAATGAATTAGACCTAAAAGTGCGAGCATAATAAACCAAACACTCATCACTGGTCCGAAAGAGCGTCCGATAAATGAAGTCCCGAATTGTTGAACAAAAAACAATACGGTCAGTATTCCAATAACAATATAAATAACGGTCCATTGGCTTATATCATGAAATGCCGGCACTTGTTTTAAACCTTCAATAGCAGACGTGACAGAAATTGGCGGGGTTATCATTCCATCAGCGAGTAAAGCTGCTCCCCCGATCATTGCGGGTATTACAAGCCATTTTTTTGTACGCCTTACCAATGCAAACAAAGAAAAGATCCCTCCTTCTCCCTTGTTGTCTGCACGTAAGGTTAAGATCACATACTTTATAGTTGTTTGTAAAGTAAGCGTCCAGATTATAAGAGAAAGCACACCAATAATTAATTCCTCTGATATTGTTTTGCCGCTAATAATTGCATTTAAAACGTAGAGCGGGGAAGTACCTATATCGCCATAAATAATTCCAAGAGCAATTAAGAGACCTGCAGAAGTTACACGATTGTTGGGAGACATCCGGATAAATTTTTGGCGGTCAAAAGTATAATGCGCAATGCTGGCTATTTAATTTTGAAGAAAATCTTTATAAAATCTTTATGCGACCTTTAGCCTATTAAATTTTTCCCAGCTTTCAAGAAACTAAATTTGCGCAGGAAATTTTTTATGAAGAATTTTTTTTTCAAAAGACATTCGAAAAGCAAGCAATACCTGTTTAGTGTAATAATAACTGTATTGGTGTCGGCAATTTGCTTTGGATTGTCTGAGTTTCTCGGCTACAGGGTGGTTGCTTTGATCTTATTGTTTACGGTCTCGTTACTGGCAATAACATTTGATATCCTGCCTGTTTTGCTTGCGGCCGCACTCAGCGCTTTTATATGGAACTTCTTTTTTATTCCTCCGAGATTTACTATTCATGTTTCTTCAACTGAGGATACTATCTTGCTGATCATGTATTTTGTTATTGCTATGATCAATGCGGTGCTTACGTATAAAATAAGGCAGGTTGAAAAAATTTCGAGGTTAAAAGAAGAAAAAGCCAATAGTGTCAAATTATACAACACAATTTTGAATTCGTTATCACACGAATTACGAACTCCACTCGCCGCTATTATCGGGGCAACAGATAATCTCCAGGCAAATGAGCATCTTACAAAAGAAAACAGGGAGCAATTGATCGCAGAGATCTCCAAAGCTTCACTAAGATTAAATCAACAAGTAGAAAACCTGCTGAATATTTCCCGTCTTGAATCAGGGCATATTAAACCTAAAAATAATTGGTGTGATATAATTGAATTGATCTATGATGTAGTAAAACGAGTTGAAGAAAATAATCCGGAAAGAAAAATACATATCAGCATTAACCAGGATCTGCCACTTTGCAGTTTAGATAAGGGAATGCTTGACCAGGTGATTTATAATTTATTAAACAATGCTGCCATTCATACAGAGGTAAATTCAAGGATAGATATTTCTGTCACTTGCCCTGTGGATATCCTGAATATTGTTGTAGAAGATACCGGTAAAGGCTTTGCAGATGTCGAGAGGAAAAATGTTTTTGATAAATTCTCTCGTTCTAAAGATCTGAAAGCATCAAGTTCTGGTTTAGGTCTTTCTATAGTAAAAGGATTTACAGAAGCGATGTCTGGCAATGTAGAACTTGAAAAAACAAATCCACATGGATCAAGGTTTGTGATATCGATCCCGGTAAAGACTTCTTTTATTAAAGTGGCAGACATATGAGTAAAGCAGAGATATTGATCATTGATGATGAACCCCAGATAAGAAAGATGTTGGAGATCACATTGCAGACCAATGGCTATCTGCCAAAATCTGCTGTTTCTGCAAAAGAAGGATTAATAATGGCGGCTAATCATCCTCCCGAATTAATTCTTTTGGACCTTGGTTTGCCGGATGAGAATGGACATGTTGTTTTACAAAAATTGAGACAGTGGTATACAAATCCAGTGATCATTCTTTCTGTTCAGAAAAACGAAGAAGATATAATAAAAGCACTTGATAATGGCGCAAATGATTATTTATCGAAACCGTTTAGAACCGGCGAATTGTTGGCACGTATCCGTTCAGCTCTGCGTGATTCAATTGCAGAAGAAGGAGATACAACACTTAACTTCCAGGATCTCCAGATCGATCTTTCAGCAAGAACTGTCAAAAAAAATAATCAATTGGTCAAGTTGACCTCCACTGAATATAGTTTGCTAACAATACTTATAAAAAATGAGGGAAAAGTATTAACTCATCAATATCTTTTAAGAGCTATTTGGGGACCAGGTTTTATTAATCAATCGCAATACCTGAGAGTTTTTATAGCACAAATAAGAAAGAAAATTGAAACCGATGCAAACAGACCTGAATATTTGTTGACTGAGTCTGGAGTTGGTTATCGGTTCATGTTTAAAAATTAATAAATGATTGGAAATATTCTCATAATTGATGATGAAGAACAACTGCGCAAGCTTCTTGTAAGAATTATTGGCTTAGAAAACTTTAAGGTAGAAGAAGCAGGAACAATTAAAGACGGATTTGATTGTTTGCAAAGAAAACAAATAGATATAGTGCTGTGCGATGTAAAGTTACCGGATGGTAATGGTGTGGAATTTGTAAAAGAAGCTAAAAGCAAATATCCTCTGACTGAGATTATTTTATTAACGGCCTACGGTAATATTCCGGATGGGGTCCAGGCGATAAAGAAGGGTGCATTCGATTACATAACAAAGGGAAACGACAACGATCGGATCATTCCATTATTGCACCAGGCAATGGATAAGGTGTTGGTTCAAAAAAGATCTGCAATTAAAATTCAGAAAAAAGGGACCTATGATTTCAAAGATATCATTGGCCATAGTTCTATAATTCAAGATGCAATTAATCTCGCAAAAAAAATTGCACCCGTCGATACAAATGTTTTGCTTTTAGGAGAAACAGGTACAGGTAAAGAGATCTTTGCAAATGCTATTCATGCAAACAGTAAACGATCAGCAAATTCGTTTATCGCTATTAATTGCAGTGCATTTACGAAAGAACTTTTAGAAGGCGAACTATTTGGTCATAAGGCTGGGGCTTATACAGGTGCTAATAAAGACAAAAAAGGATTGATCGAACTAGCCGATGAAGGAACTCTTTTTCTTGATGAGATCGGCGAAATGAATATAGATCTGCAGGCAAAACTATTGCGGGTTATAGAGAATGGTGAATTTATAAAGCTGGGAGATACGAAGACAACAAAAGTTGATGTTCGCATTATTGCAGCAACAAACCGTGATCTGGTAAAAAGCATAACTACCGGAGAATTTCGGGAAGATCTTTATTATAGATTAAATGTATTTGCTATTCGCCTACCGGCTTTACGTGATCGAATTGAAGATATTCCTGAGCTGGCAAAATACTTTCTTTCAAAATATGCGCCGGGAAAAGAAATGAAGATCAGTAAGGATACATTAAAGCTCCTACAGAATCATATTTGGAAAGGCAATATCCGTGAGTTGAGAAATGTTTTAGAACGGGCCTGCATATTAACTGAAACTTCGGAATTGCTACCAGAGCATTTGCCTTATGAGATCCAGCGGCAAGACAAAACGATCACAGAAAATTTATCTCTTGCTAATGTTGAAAAAGATCATATTCAAAAAGTACTTGCTTTCACGAAAGGAAATAAAACGAAGACCGCTGAATATTTAGGCATAGGACTCACCACTCTATACAGAAAGATAGAAGAATACCATATTGATAAATGATCCTTTTCATTTTGAAAATGACCCTTCCATTTTGGAAGGGTTTTTTATTTATGGGATCGCAGTTTCAGTTATCAATGATCTTTCAAAGCCTTGTAAAGCAAGAAGTTTTTAAATTAAGGAACCGGCCAATAAGAAAGGGCATTGTGTTTGGCATCTCTGGGACATGAAATCACTCAGGGAAAAAGATGACTATTCAAAGTATGGAGATGAAGCACCCCGACTTAAAGATGTTGCCATCGTCGTGGTAGTATTCATAATACTGACAATACTTGGGTATATCGCCTGGTCTTTATTTAAAATATAGGTAAATACTTAAGTAGAGTTATGAAATGAGATAAGGTTGATTGCTGTAATAAGTAAGCTGGTAACACAATTGCGAAGTTTAGTTGCCGCATGGCTTTGCCATTTATGAGTGACAAAGGTTAAATGAAATTCAAATTATGGATCTAAAAATTTTTAAACAA
>VBAS01000177.1 GCA_005882975.1 Bacteroidota bacterium
AAATAAAAGTAAAAACAAAAGATGGTGAAGGAAGTGAATTTGTGATTCAATTACCCGTTGTCTGAACTGGGATTTATGAGATATATAGGAATTATAAGAAATGTTTTTAATCCCATTCGTCCCATTAATCCTATGAATCATGGTTCAGACAATAACAATCGATCAATAACATTATGAATAGCCGCAAGGAAAAAGAAGTGATAAAACGAAATGCTGAATTGAAACAGCAGCTTGCAGCTAATGCCCGGAAATTAAAAATCGAATCTGGCCTGGAAAAAGTGAGGGCTGTTGCTTTGAAAATGAAAAAGCCAGCCGATATGCTGGATGTATGTAAAACCATTTCACTTCAGTTAAAAAAATTAGGTGTCAAAGAAATTCGAAATGTCCAGACAGCAATTTTTTATGAGAGCAAGGGTACCTACATGAATTATGAATATTATGCAAAGCATAAAAAAACATTTATCACTGAAACCGTTTACACAAATCATAAAATAGCAAAAGCATTTGCCACAAAAATGATGAGTGGAAAAGGTGAATTTTACAGTACCCATATCAAAGGAAAGAAAGTAAAAGATTGGCTCGCTTACCAAAAGACCACGAATGTTTTTATTGACCGATTCCTGGAAAAAGCAAATTCACTGAACTATTATTGGCATTCCCTGGGACCTGTTGCATTAGGTATATCAACATACGATCCATTGCGTGAAGAGGATTTGAATTTATTTAAACGTTTCCTGAAAGTATTTGAGCTGGCGTACAAAAGATACCTGGATATTGAGAAGGCTATGCTACAGGCAAGGGCTGCGCAGATAGAAGCAGCATTGGAAAGAGTAAGAGCAGTCGCCATGAGTATGAGGAAAGCGGAAGACCTGGCTGCTGTAAGTGAAATAATTTTTACTGAATTAAAATTATTTGGGTTTGCCGATATCAGGAATACAGAGATAATTGTCAACAAAGACACGAAGAATTCTATTACGAGTTATTATTATTCCGATTACGGGATAACGGGAACTATTGATGTAGATATAACAACACATCCGACAGTCAAACATTGGATGGAAGAATTAAAAAAGACCAATGATAGTTTTGCTGCAGTTCACATTTCAGAAAAAGAAATGAAGGAATGGCGAAAGTACAGGGAGTCGCTTGGTTATTTGCCTGATCCTAAATTAAATAAAGTCAAAACTGTTGAATATTATTCTTATTCTATTGGTCCCGGCGCTATAAGTGTGTCATCGTTTAAACCGATCACGGAAGAACAATTAAAAACACTTGAACGCTTCAAAAATGTTTTTGGTCTCGCATATCGCAGGTATTCAGATGTCGCGAAAGCGGAAGCACAAGCACGGGAAGCACAAATAGAAGCGGCATTGGAAAAAGTTCGATCACGTTCATTGGCTATGCATAAAAGTGATGAGCTAAGTGATGTCGTTATTGTATTATTCGAAATGATGAAAAAGTTGAACATTAGGTCAGACGGCATTAATATTAACGTAACGAAGGAAGGATCAAAAAGTATCGAATCGTGGCTGGCGGCACCTGGTGGTGTGTACTCTGTTTGCTTTCATATCCCCTATTTTGAGCACCAGTTTATGAAGGACATCTTTTCGTCAATAGCCAATAATAGTGAACTGTTGAATAAAGTGTACTCCTTTGAAGAGAAGAAATCTTTTTTTACTTATTTATATAATAATACTGATTTCAGAACGCTTCCTGAAGAGCGGAAGCAATTGGTTTTAAATGCTAAAAGCTGGGAAGTGTCAATTGCCTTTGCAAAAAACATGGCTCTTAGCCTGCATAGCTATTCAGGAATAATTTTTACTCAAGATGAAAATGAGATATTAAAAAGATTTGCCAAAGTTTTTGAACAATCTTATACACGTTTCCTTGATCTGCAAAAAGCCGAAGCACAGGCAAGAGAAGCAAAGATCGAGGTGGCTTTGGAAAGGACCCGTACGCAAAGCATGATCATGCAACATTCGAAAGAGTTGGATGATACCTTACGGGTTTTTCACGAACAGGTTTTGTTGCTCGGTATCCCTTCAGCATTTTCATTTTTATGGTTGCCTGACGAAAAAAATGACAGGCACATCTTTTGGGCCGTGTGGGAAGAAAATAAAAATGGCTCAAAAGTTTTTAAGAGTAAAGCCATTAATTACCCGCTCGACAAGAATGAACCTGCAACTGCACAATGTCTTGTTGATTGGAAAAGCAATGAAGCCGTTTTTTCTTATCAGGTACAACCTGCTGCTGTTGAAAATTATTTTGCTGTGTGGCAGGAATTGATCGACGGAGTTGAACACTTGAGACCGGAATATTTCTCAGGTGGATTGTATTATGTCGAAGCCTTTATGAAGTATGGTTGCTTCGGTGTAATGGTGACAACCGATCTAACAGAAGAAGAAAAGAAATTACTGAATCGCTTTGCTATTGAATTTGAAAGAACTTATACCCGTTTCCTTGATCTGCAAAAGGCAGAAGCACAAGCAAAGGAAGCACAGATAGAGGCAGCATTGGAAAAAATCAGAAGCCGATCATTGGCGATGCATAAAAGCGAAGAACTTAAAGATGTGGTGACTGTCTTGTTTGAAAAATTAAGAGAATTGGGGTTAGATTTTGACGGTACAGGCATTCAGTTATTTATTGAAGGTTCTAGAAATTCGGTTTTATGGATCAGGGGAGTTATACTGTCTGAGCCTGTTTTGGTAAATCATCCTTATGACGAAGTGGCCTTTACAAATAGTGAGATCCTCAGAGATATCTGGCACGCCAAAGAAAAAGCTGTGCCTGTCTTTAACAAGGCTTATTCATTTAAAGAAAAGAACAAGCTCGTAGAATATACTGGAAAATATAATAAAGGGAATGGTGTACCTCCTGAAGTGGTCGAAGCAATGATGCAAGCGACGGGCTATACAGCTACATTTATTATGGAAAAAAATTCTGGATTATGGGTTGATAGTTGGTCCGGAAAACAAATTACTGTTGAAGAATTCAATGTATCAAAAAGAGTAGCAAAAGTATTTGAACAGGCCTATATCCGATTTCTCGATCTTCAAAAAGCAGAAGCACAAACAAGAGAGTCACAGATTCAATTGGCTCTTGAAAGAGTTCGTGCAAGAACTATGGCTATGCAGCGAAGCGAAGAATTACCTGAAGCCGCAAACAATCTTTTTTTGCAGGTACAGGCATTAGGAATACCGGCCTGGAGTGCAGGTTATTGTATTTGGGATGAAGACAAAAAAGGCATTACGCTTTGGATGAGCAGTGAAGGTGTCATGCAACCATCTGCTCATGCACCTTGTACAGAAGACCCCTCATTTATACATATGAGAGAGGCTTATGAAAAAGGAGAGGCATTTCATGTGGAAGAAATTGGTGGCGAAGCATTGGTAACACATTATAATTATATGCGTACCCTGCCAGTGGTAGGTGAAATTTTAGATTCAATTATTGCTGCGGGTCATCCACTACCCGTTTTTCAAATATTTCATTGTGTCTATTTTTCACAAGGCTTTTTGTTGTTCATTACTTACGAACCTGTACCCGACGCACATGATATTTTCAAACGGTTTACAAATGTTTTTGAACAGACCTATACAAGATTTCTTGATCTGCAAAAATCAGAAGAGCAGGCGAGAGAATCCAGAATTCAACTCGCATTAGAAAGAGTTCGGGCAAGAACTATGGCCATGCAAAAAAGCGAAGAACTGCCGGAAACATCTTTTTTGCTCTTTCAACAATTAAAAGAATTGGGTGAGACGACTGTACAGAATTCTATTGGGATCGTTAATGAGGAAGCAGGAGTTGTTGAGTTATCGACAACTATCCAGGGCCACCATTTGCCGCATACGCTGAATGTACCGATCGATGACCCGTATGTAATGGCAAAAGGAGTTGCAGCATGGAGAGCAAAACGAAAATCGTTGACGCTGAAGTTTGAAGGACAGGAATTGAAAGACTATAATGAACATCGCAATAGTTTTTTTGAAAAGAAAGTAAAATATCCTGAAGACAAATGGATCGTCAATCTTGTTTTCTTTTCAAAAGGCTGGTTGTCCTTTTCCAGCGAGAAAAAAGTACCGGATGAAATAATTGTTGTGCTAAATAGATTTGCTGCCGTATTTGAGCAAACCTATATCCGTTTTAATGATCTAAAACAGGCGGAAGCACAGGCAAGAGAATCACAAATTCAATTAGCTCTTGAAAGAGTTCGTGCCAGTACAATGGCCATGCAAAAAAGTGATGAGTTGGCTGAAACGGCATCGTTACTTTTTAAGCAAATAAATGATCTGGGAATTCAGACATGGACAAGTGGTTTTAATATCTGGGAAAAAGATGACACTTCCTTTATCGGTTATAATCCTACTCCGTCAGGAGAGATCGCCGCACCTTATCGCATACCTTCTACAGAAGACAGTTTTTTTATCAATATTTATAAAGCCAAAAAAAGAGGAGAGGATTTTCTTGTCTTTGAGTCATCCGGTGATTCCTTAGCGGGAACATATAGTTATATGAAAACTCTTCCTATAGTAAAAGAAGTATTAAAAGGAATTGAGGATTCCGGGTTTCAATTGCCTTCATTTCAAATTAATCATTGTGCTTTTTTCTCCCAGGGTTTCCTTTTGTTTATAACGCTTGATGCTTATCCTGAAGCTC
>VBAS01000178.1:0-5456 GCA_005882975.1 Bacteroidota bacterium
TACAGAATGGTCCTTTTTGGGGACATTGGATAAGGACGCCTGATCTTAGCATTGCACTAATGGACGAATGGGAAAGTAAGATCGAAAAGCTTGCAAACAGCACGATCAAAGAAATAGTGACCTCTATTTCCGGTGTACCTACCTGGACATTAGTTTTATTTAAACGAATACTTGAGATCACGGGTAAAAATTGCATTGCCGATGTTTGGCCCACCCTTGAGCTTTATATGCATGGCGGCGTTTCTTTTACTCCTTATAAAGAACAATTCAAAAAATTGATCGGCAAAGACATTCATTATCTGGAAATGTATAATGCAAGCGAAGGTTTTTTTGCAGCATCAGAAACTCCCGGTGAAGATGGCATGTTGTTATTTCTCGATCATGGAATTTTTATGGAGTTCATGCCGGTAAGTGAGTATGGGAAAAAAGAACCGCAGACAATCGGTCTTCAGGATGTGGAGACACATAAAAATTACGCGTTGATCATTTCCACTACGGGTGGTTTATGGCGGTACTTGCTTGGAGATACTATTCAATTCACTTCTACAAAACCTTTTAAGATAAAAGTTTCGGGAAGACTCAAACATTATATCAATGCATTTGGTGAAGAAGTGATCGTTGATAATACAGATAAAGCAATTGCAATGGCGAGTGAGAAAACAGGTGCTGTTGTGGCAGATTATACTGCTGCTCCTGTTTATTTTTCTGATTCATCAAATGGCGCCCATGAATGGCTGATCGAATTTGAAAAAGAAGCACCAAGTCTTGAAGAGTTTACAAAAGAGCTGGATAGCGCATTAAAAACAATTAATAGCGATTACGAAGCAAAAAGATATAAAAACATAGCATTAAGTTTACCGGTAGTGCATGCAATAAAAAAAGGAACATTTACAGAATGGCTTAGACGCAAAGGAAAATTGGGCGGTCAACATAAAGTGCCGCGATTAAGTAATGAAAGAATTTTAATAGAAGAGATATTATTGCTGAATAGACAATAGAAAGTATAAGAGTGCGACGCAACGGAAGTTGATAAGAATTACTTTTGCCGATAAACATAATCAATAAAAAAAATGAAATTACTCGAAGGAAAAGTTGCAATAGTAACAGGAGCTGCCCGCGGTATTGGTGAGGCCATTGCTATAAAATTTGCAGAGCATGGAGCAAATGTTGCTTTCACTTATGTTAGTGATAGCAGTGCTGAAAAAGCCGCTGCATTGGAAACAAAATTGCAGGGCATGGGTGTAAAAGCAAAAGCGTATAAGAGCAATGCAGGTGATTTTGCACAATGCGAAGCTTTCGTAAACGAGGTATTGAAAGAATTTGGAACAGTAGATATATGTGTAAACAATGCCGGTATCTCAAAAGATAATCTTTTATTGAGAATGACTCCAGACCAATGGAATGATGTGATACAAGTAAATCTGAACAGCGTTTTTTATATGACGAAGCAGGTCATTCGTCCAATGATGAAAGCAAAGAACGGTGTGATCATTAATATGAGCAGTATCATTGGTGAAATGGGAAATGCCGGGCAAACAAGTTATGCAGCTTCCAAAGCGGGGATCATTGGTTTTACAAAATCAGTGGCAAAAGAACTCGGTAGTAGAAATATCCGTTGCAATGCTATTGCACCGGGTTTTGTAGAAACAGATATGACGAGTTATTTAAAACAAGGTGATGCTGCAGATAAATACAAAGCCGGAATTCCTTTAGGTCGTTTTGCTTCGGGTGAAGAAATTGCCAACACCGCTCTATTTCTTGCCAGTGATTGGGGAAATTATATTACGGGACAAACGATCAGTGTTTGTGGTGGATTGAATATTTAGAACCAAGAACCGTGATTTATAGATTAAAAAAGATTAAGAGGAAACTTCGATATTACCTCTTAATCCAGTCAGATCACGCAAATCGTGGTTCTGCTTATCCTTGTAATTTGATATTTCTTTTTTTGATATAAGCATTCCAGAGAATCATCGATGCAATTGTGCGATAAGGCCTCCACGACTCTGCAATAGACAACATATCACCTTTTGTGGTATTCTTATGTAATTGCTTTATTTCTCTTAAACTATTTACCAATGCAATATCACCCAGCGGAAAAAGATCTGTTCGTTGCAATGCATGCATCAGGTAAACGTCCACCGTCCAATCACCGATCCCTTTTATCTTTTTTAGTTCAAGGCGTATCTCATCTTCATGAGCGATAGCAATTTTATTGAGTCGGAGCCGTTTTGATTGTATTGCTTTTGCCAGCTCTCTTGCATAAATAATTTTTTGGCGGCTAAAATAACAAGAGCGAAGCTCTGCATCGGTTAGCGATAAAATTTTTGCAGGCGTTACATATCCAATTTTCTCCTTTAGTTTTTTAAAAGCAGCATAGGCTGAAGCCAATGAAACTTGTTGTTCAAGAATTGTAAGTATTAGTGTTTGAAAAGTTGCCGGCCTTGTCCACATAGGCGGGTGACCGTATTGCCTGACAATAGCATGGAGATCATTATCAATGCGACAAAGTTTATTACATATCTTTTTGAAATTAGCTGAATCGAAAGTCTGATGCATAATTTAGCCCTCCCAAAAAGAGGGCTAAACTAATTACAAAATCCTTATTTCGGAGAACTTGCCAGCTTTTTCTTATTCATCTTAATGAATTCTTTAAGTTTTTTTGATGTTTCTTTTTTTGCTACCACAGCATCTAAAAACTCTTTTTTTCTTTTTGGTGTCAGCTTAACGAAATCTTCTTCTTCATCGTGCATCAACTTTGACAAATCTTCATGTGTCATCACTAATTGGGCCAGCTCTACATTGAACATTTTCATTTCCTGGCTTACAACCGGGGATCTTCCTTTAAACAAAATTGATAGTACTGGCAAAAAAGGAATATCATCTTTATCGCTTTTTACCAACCCATTTGGCTTAACAGGAATTTTCAATGCGGCGGCGGCTTGCAGAATTCCATTGCCGAAATAAACACTATAATCTTCTTCTGCCTTTGTTACTTTTTTCAAGGCAGTTGAATAAAGAGCATTACGAATTGCTTCTACTCTCATCCATGGTTCCAACTTATCAAGTTCAGTATGATATTTTTTATAGTAACACGCTACAGCGGCCGCAATTTGTGGTGTGGCAGAAGAAGTTCCTGCTCCTGAAAAACTTATCGTCTTCCTATTCATCATTGCCCACGGAGTGTTAGGGGTAAATGCCGCCATCGCCTTTCCCATATTTTTTTTGGGACCCCAGTTACCTTGCATCTCGCCAAGTTTTTTTATGAAATACGGAGCATAGTCATAAGTAACTCCGCAAGCGGCGATGACTCTATTAAATCGTGCAGGATAAATAAGTTTTCTTGTTGGTAATCCATTGAAATTATTTCCTGCTGCTGTCACCACAGTAATACCTGCGTCATAAGCGGCGTTGATCATATCGGCCCACAGTTGTGATGGAACACCGCCCATGCTCATTGAAACAGCATGCACTCTTGTACCGCTATTATTCAGATCGATCAGGTATTGTAATGCTTTTGCAAAACTGCTTGCTTTAAATAACACAACGCTGTTACTTATACGACACGGTATAATTTCCGCAAAAGGTGCACCGCCAAGAAAATCATTGAATTTGCCATCCTCCGTTTTATAAATATTTCCCGCAAGTATGCAATTAGTGCCGGTGCCATGACCTGGCATTTTTAAACTACCACCTATATTTTTATCAGATGCGTCAGTGGGGTCTTCATCTTCTACAAAATTTTTCTGCAGTTTTTTGCTGAGCCTTGGCGGTGTTTGAGGATGGTTAGAATAGCCTGTATCAAGATGACCAATACGTACGGTATATCCATCGTCATTAGCCATTACTTCATTTCTTGCATCAAGCAACTGGGAAAACTTTTTATCAAGATGCCAAATAGAATTTGCTTGCGGGTTCCAGTCAGGATCAAAATCGTCGGGGTTCCCTTCACTTTTTAAAATTGCGCTTTTCACATTCTTCATTCCCCCTCGTACTTTATTGTCAACAATAAATTCGCTAACAAGATCAGGCTCTACAAAACTTTGATTTGTTTTTATCTGGTCATTTACCAAATGAGCAAGATCCCATGGATTTACCTCAGCTTCTGAAACATTCGTTTTTGCCAAAAGCTTTTGTGACGAAGGGGATAAGGGCCCTTTGGTCTTTGTTTTTTTAGGCGAAACGAAATCAGTAACCTGCAATTTTATTCCGTCCGCTTTCAACTTGCTAACAAAATCAAGATTTGATCTTGATAAAGATTTTCCTTTTGTTGGGAAAGATGCTGTACTAATGATCAGCTCGATCTTTCCGTTTGCAGTTTGCATACACAAAAAATTTAAATAGAAAAAGGTTTGTTCAATTGCAATTTTAAACTCAGGTCGCCAAGAATTTGTTCTTTTGGCATTTGGAATTCAGGCATTGATTTTTTTAAGGCGGCAATCAATTGCTCATACGACTTTGTATTCTTAGCGGATTTTATAAGCTTAAGAAATATAGCAGTAAATAAACTGTTATTGGGGAACTGATCTGTCTCTGCATTGGAAGTTTGAAACTCCTGGCTGCTGGAGATCTGTAAAAGGCTTGCAACAATTTTTCCTTTTTTATTTGTCTTAAAAGTTTTTAGTTCTTTAGAAGCAAGTTCTTTTACAAGCTTGTTATAAAATTTTTTATTTTTCTTATAGGTTTTTTCTCCTGCTTTTTTGGGCATCGCTTTAGAAGGGCCTCTTTTTGCTGAAATCATCAGTTTCGCAATATCACCACTGAAGCAACTGTCCGACATAACTACTATTCTCACACCTTTCTTAAATTTTTTCCACTGATAATAGAGCTCATCATCTATCAATTGCGCATCATAAAGACACCATGTTTCATCAAAACGATCATTCCATGGATCGTCCTCATCTTTATTCAGATCGGGTATCTCATTTCCCCCATGGCCAGAATAATAAATTGCTACCAGGTCACCCGCTTTAGCATCAGTTGCCATTTTATCAAGTGCTGAAATAACATTTGCCCTTGTAGCTTCTTTAGTAAGCAGCTTTGTGACGGATCCGAATTTTTTCTGTTTTAAATAAGAGAATATTTTTTTGGCATCGGCTTCGCAAACATTCAATGCACCATCCCAGCCATCATAGTGAACGGGATCAACCCCATTGAGGCCGATCACCAGGGCATATCCTTTTGACATAAAATATGATTTATTCCGAAAGAACTCCTTCGGAGGTTTAATGATCTATTCAAACTCTTTATTATTGACCCATTCATTTTTAATGATGGACCAAAAATCTTTTGCAAGTCCTTCCTCCAAATATTTATAGGGCAGCCATCCGTAACCTTCCTCTCCCCAATCTTCTCCCCACGAGTTTCGGATCTTAAATGCGCCAACCGTTTTATCATGATCCTCTGGTATCTCTATTACTTTTTTATCATCATAGCCTATTACAACAACAGCATGC
>VBAS01000178.1:5531-9106 GCA_005882975.1 Bacteroidota bacterium
ACTGATATTATTATAAACAGTAAAACCAAACATCACGGGTAATTGTTTTACAATGATGATCTTGATCTCCTGTAACACTTCATCCCGTTGTATATTTTGTTTGTCAAGCCGGTAATATTGAATAGCCTGGTAATTTTGGCCAAATGCATAACAAAATTGTGTGGGCTCTTCTTTTATTCTATCATTTGTGTAAGGCCAGTATTTTTCAGGAGGAACGCCAAAAAGCACAAGAGCTTTCATCGTACTGCGCACAAATGCCCCGGTATCGCCTTCAAAGTCCATAAGATTGCGGGTAACCTTATATAAAAACATCTTTGATTTCTTCTCATAATTTCCACTGATACGATTTTCAAAATATTCTACGAGAGAAGTACCCGCATGTGCAGTGCAGGAATTGTTAGGTCCCTGGTCATCCGGCGGGCAAAAATATTTTGTATCGATCTCTGCTTTTCCGGTTAGTATATTTTTTGCAAGCACTCTTTTTTTAGATTTTGAGCCTGCTTTTTCTCGCATATCTTTTATCGATTCTTTTTTCTCAGAATCGGGCACCGTTTTGTCATTAGGCTTGCTATAGCTATAAAGACGATCTCTTATATCTGGAAAATCCGGCAACCAGCCAAAATGTTTGATGCTCATAAATAGACTTTAAACAACGAAATTAAAAGGTGTAAGGAAAGCTACACGATGTTTAAATCGCTGACAATACCACTTTTGTGGTAAGAGCAAATATCATTTTTTAAATTTCCCGATAGCATTTTTCGTAAACTCACTTAAGATCAATCTGCCACTGATCTTCGCTCTATCTATTAACAGATGGTCCCAATGCTCCGTTCCTTTCCAGAAGATCTTTTTCATTTCAGCCATTGCATCAGGATTGGAATGTGAAAGTGTATCAGCAAGTCTTTGTATTGATTCATCCATTTCTTCTGTAGTAGTATGAAGTTCTGCAAATAATCCCTTCCTTCTTGCCCAATCAGCATTTCTCCAATGAACTGCATCTATTGATAATTGATTAAATGCAGATGTTCCGATCTTTCTTTCAACAGCAGGTCCAACAACGAATGGGCCAATGCCTATTGCTAATTCACTCAATCTTACTTCAGCCGATTCACATGCAATTGCATAATCAACAGAAGCTGCCAACCCAACTCCACCACCAACGCATTTGCCATGAATTCGTCCAATGATAAACTTAGGGCATAACCGCATAGTATTAATTACATGAGCAAAGCCACTAAAAAATGCAAGGCCTTCCTTTTCATTTTTTATTTCCACCAATTCCTCAAAAGATGCACCGGCACAAAATGCCTTTTCTCCTGCGGAACGAAGAACTATTACGATAGAAGCAGGGTCATGTCCAGCATGCTCAATAGCAACTGAAAGATCATGTAAAATTTTTGCCGGTAATGAATTGCTTTGCGGATGAAAGAATTCGATGGAGGTAATTCCTTTATGTGTTTCTGTTTTTACATATCCGCTCATACCTTCTAAGTTAGTTTCTTTCTTTTAAGTAATGATTCTTTAAAAGAAGATTTTAAACCTAAGTTCCCCTTTAGTGGACAGGGGTTTTGGCCACCATCGTTAGAATCGTTGCCACTCCTGTTATCTCATTGGTTTCATCAATAAATTCCACCAGCCACTTTACAATTCCCTTTTCAATATCATCGCCTCTTTTAAAATCTTCAGGGTTTTCAATCACTCTTTTATCACTCGGTAGTTTTTCTTTGCAAGTAAACCGAATATGAATTTCTGCGCCAGGATAAACCGGTTTGGTAAAGCGAAGCTCATCAATTCCATAGTTCAGTAACACTGGATTTTTTTCATAACTGTCAACAAACAACCCTGCTGCAATGCTCATGATAAAATATCCATGTGCCACTTGTTGCTCAAACATGGTCCCGGAAAAATCAGTTGTTTTAATATGCGCATAAAAATGATCACCACTCAGGTCAGCAAACTTATGAATGTCTTCGCTGGTAATTATTCTCTTTTCAGTTACGATCTGATCGCCAATCTGAAGTTCTTCAAAATATTTTTTAAATGGATGTTCGCCTGGATCTTTTCCTTTCGCATGTTGCTGATAAACGCCGGTGATCTCGGTAAGTGTAGTTGGTGAACCTTGCAAAGCGGCTCTTTGCATATAATGTTTTACACCACGAATGCCACCCATTTCTTCGCCACCACCAGCACGACCGGGCCCTCCATGTATTAATAAGGGCAATGGTGAACCATGTCCTGTACTTTCTTTAGCACATTCATTATTCAACACCAAAATCCTTCCATGATGTGTAGCAGCTCCGATCACATACTGTTTTGCAATTTTATAGTCTTTACCAAGTTTCCCTAACTCTATTGCTTCATCCAAAGTTTTATACGGCATAATAGTACTCACAGGTCCGAATGCTTCCACTTCATGTACTTCTTTTGCCGTATGTGGTTTATCATTCATTAATAAAATGGGAGATAGAAAAGCTCCTTTTTTTGGATCTGCATCTAATACTTCAACGCTATCCAGCGAGCCATAAACAATTTGCGAAGAAGCCAACAATTTTTGTACTTGCTCTTTCACTTCTTTTCGTTGTGTTTCACCGGCAAGACTTCCCATTCTCACTTTTTCATTTAAAGGATTGCCAATGGTTGTTTGTGATAAAGAAGTTGAGATCGCTTTCCACAGATCTTCCATTTTATTTTCGGGAACAAATATTCTGCGAATGCCAGTGCAACGTTGCCCGGCTTTCAACGTCATTTCTTTCCTTACTTCTTTTATAAAAATCTCCCACTCTGGCTTGTCAGGATTTACATCTTCGCCAAGAACAATACAATTCAAACTATCGGCTTCCATATTAAATGGAACATTCTCATTCATTATTCTTGGATTACTCTTCAACATCAGGCCAGTTGAAGAGCTACCGGTAAATGTGATGACATCTTGTGAAGTAACATGATCCAACAGATCACCGGCGCTTCCGCAAATAAGTTGTAAGGCGCCTTCCGGTAAAATTTTACTTGCGATGATCTCCTTTACTACTGCTTCCGTTAAATAAGATGTGATGGTTGCCGGTTTTACAATTGCAGGTATACCTGCCAAAAGATTTACTGCAACTTTTTCCAACATGCCCCATACTGGAAAATTAAATGCGTTGATATGAATGGCAACTCCTTCTTTGGGAACAAGAATATGAGTTCCCATAAAAGTGTTATTCTTACTCAGGTTATGACTTTCACCATCGATACAAAACACTTCGTCAGGAAATTTTCTTCTTAAAGATGCATTAGCAAAAAGATTCCCAATGCCGCCTTCAATATCAACCCAGCTATCTGCTTTTGTGGCGCCGGTTTTATAAGAAATGGAATAAAATTTATCGAGATGCTTACGCAAATGAAGAGCAAGTTCTTTCAGCATTCTTCCTCTTTCATAAAAAGTCATTTTTCGCAAATTCCTGTTCCCGATCTTTCTTGCGTATTCAGTCATCGATCTGAAATCTAATCCTTTTGAAGTAGCATTTGCCACCACTTCACCGGTCACTGCATTAAAAAGTTGTTGGCCATCTCCATCACCGGTTATCCATTTTCCA
>VBAS01000235.1:0-3818 GCA_005882975.1 Bacteroidota bacterium
ACGACTTATCTCCTCGCTTTCTTCAATTTTTTTTCGTGCCTTTTTTTCCTGTTCCAGGCTGATAACCTTATTTATTTCAAGAGCAATACGATCAGCGATAAGTTTGGTAAGGTGCTTATATAAATTATCAAACTTTCTAAAAGGATTGAGTGCTGCTGATAAAATAGCGATCGGCGATTCATGTCCCGCAATGAATATTGGCACATGAGCAAATTGAGTTGCCTCTTTTTGCCAGGCTCCCGTTGGTATTTTTTTCCTTCGGCCCTCATTTTCGGATACAACAATTTCTTTTGTTTGATAAGCCCTGCAAAAATTATGTGTGCCATCAAGTGAATCCTTAAGATCAATCTGGGAAGGGAACACTGATTGTTCATGGTTAGTCCCGATAAATGCAGCAGGTCTTGCTATTTTTTCTGTTTCATCAATTTTATAAATAATGCCAAATGGAAAATCTTTATTATTTGATTCAATTGACCTGGCTGCCTGTTCATAGATCGCCTGCTCACTTTCTTTTTGTGCAAGCGTATCTAATTCCTGTAAAGTTTTAAGATATCTTTCATTAATGATACGTTCTGTTTCTTCGGTACATACACAAAACAAACCAGCGGTGCCGCCATTATCTCCCGGAATTGGATTGTATGAAAACTTGAAATAAGTTTCTTCATCATAACCATAGCGGTTCATGATCAGCATTAAGGCATCATCATAAGTTCCTTCGTTCTTTTTAAAAACAATATCTGCTCTTGCGCCAACTTCATTCCATATCTCTTTCCAAACAATATTACCGGAAGCTCCCAACGCCGGATGCTTTTCTCCAAGAATAAACTTGTAGGCGTTATTATAAATATTTACATAATCTTTACCCCACCATACAAACATAGGCTGAGGAGAAGTGAGCAGGATGCGTACACAAGTCTTTAAACTATTTTGCCAGTGCTCGGGATTGCCGAGTGAAGTCTGACTCCAGTTAAAATTGCGAATACGTTCTCCCATCTCTCCACCGCCAGAGAGAAAATCAAGGGTTGTCTGCCTTGTTTTAAGGGATTCAGTCAAACTCATAAATCACTGAAAAGGATGGTTAAGTTACGGAATGACATGAACAATAATCGTTCCACCTTAATGTTTGATCATTGTTTTTCTGTCAATTAAAATTTTCAGGTAAACCTTCATTAATTTGTGGCAAAAATAAAAATTTAAATGTCAACAACCATAAAATGTCCGAATTGCAGTCATGAATTTGAACTGAACGAAAGCCTGCGGGAAGATGTAAAGAAAGAGTTGAGAGATGAGATGAAAGAATGGCAACGTAAAAAAGAAGAGTCCTTTAGTTCCCAGCTGGCAGAGGAAAGGAAAAAAATACAGCAGGAAACTGAACAGTCTATCCGCAAAAAAATCTCTTCTGATTTTGAAATTCAATTACGCCAGCTTGAGCTAAACAATAAAGACAATGAAGAAAAACTAAAAGAGGCCCGACAACAGCAGGTTGAATTTCTTAGAAAAGAACAGCAATTAAAGAACAAGGAAGCTGAATTAGAATTATCCGTTCAGAAAAAATTGCAGGAAGAAAGAGAAAAACTTTCTGTAGAAATAAGGAAGCTGGAAGAACAACGGATATCTGCTAAAGAAACTGAATTTCAATTACGGCTAAAAGAGATGGAGAAACAATTGGACGATCAGAAAAAATTGGCAGAAGAAATGAGACGCAAAGCAGAACAAGGCAGTATGCAATTGCAGGGTGAAGTACAGGAACTGGCGTTAGAAGAAATGTTGCGTTTAAGTTTTCCATTCGATATTGTTTCTGAAGTTGGTAAAGGTGTTCGCGGCGCCGATTGTATACAAACAGTGCGAAATAATTTTGGACAGGAATGTGGTAAAATTATTTATGAAAGTAAGCGGACAACAAGTTTTTCAAATGACTGGATAGAAAAACTGAAAACAGATATGCGAAGTAATGGAGCCGAGATTGCAGTGATCGTTACGAAAGCAATGCCAAAGGAAATGGATTGTTTTGGGGTAAAAGAAGGAGTATGGATCTGCAGCTTTGGTGAAGTAAAGGCATTGGCTGCAGTTTTAAGAGATGGAGTTATAAGAGTTTTTAACGCAGCAAAGAACCAGGAAAATAAAGGAGATAAAATGCATTTGTTATACGATTATCTCACCAGTTCGGAATTTGCAGAACAATGGAAAGCAATTCGTGAAGGGTTTATGAATATGAAAATGTCAATACAAAAAGAACGGGATACAATGGAACGTTTATGGAAAGCAAGAGAAAAACAATTAGAAAAAGTTTTATTGAATGCAGCTCATGTTCGTGGTTCTATTGAAGGGATTGCAGGAATGAATTCTGTCGATTTGAATTTATTAGAAGAAGGAGATGAAAATGACATGGTACATTAACTCATCACCCAGGCCAATACCAAATGATCAAATTGCCGATAATTAACAGCAAGCTCTGTATTATTTTTTGAAAAAAAAGAATCGATCATTTCTGTTCCTTCATGTTGTTTTTTCAATTGGATCTCTTTTCTGAAATCTACTCCCCCATTGCCATACCATTTGAATATAGATTCTTTGGCTGACCAAAGCAACGTTGAAAAAGGAATGCGGTCTTTATCAGGCTGAATAAGATGAAACAGCTCATGTTCCTTTGCACTGAGAAATTTATACATGATCCTTGATATCTTTTCTGTCGGGATCTCAATGTCGATGCCTACCCTGCTGTCTCTGCTGACTATTGCTGCGGCAAAATCACCACAATGTGAAATGGAAAAATGGTATTGCTCATCCGGTAAAAATGGTTTGCGGGTATCGGCGATCTGTATGAGCTCATAAGGAAAATCAGGAAAAAGATATTGCAACAAAAAACGACCGGCAAGATGCTGCAATCTTTTGTGCGGATGCGTAACATCCCGGTGTTGCGGAACATTGGCTTTAAAGAATTCTTCGGTTTCTTCTATTTTCCAGATACCCAACCGGGTGCTGTCGTTGATTTGTTGTTGAAAAAAAATCGGCACGATTTGGATTTAAGATTTAAGATTGCAGATTTTAGATTTATCATTGCAAAAATTTAAACTGCTTCTTGCTCAGTAAAGATAAGAACGTTGAAGAGTGCGACGCAAGAAAAACTAAATAGTAGTAATTAAGCTAAGTACATAAAAATTAAAAAATGATCCTTTCTGACATCCGAATTCTTGAAGAAATAAAAAACGGAACAATTAAAGTTACCCCGTACGACAGGGAATGTCTTGGCAGTAATAGTTATGATGTGCATTTGGGAAAATGGCTGGCTACCTATAACGAACATATTCTTGATGCTAAAAAACATAACCAGATAGATTATTTTGAAATACCAGAAGAAGGCTTTGTTCTTTACCCGCATATTTTTTATTTGGGAGTAACGGAAGAGTACACGGAAACACATGCCCACGTTCCTTTTTTGGAAGGCAAATCATCAACAGGTCGACTGGGAATTGATATACATGCAACCGCCGGTAAAGGTGATGTTGGTTTTTGCGGACACTGGACACTGGAAATTTCTGTTAAGCAACCCGTGAAAGTTTATAAAGGAATGCCGATAGGTCAGCTCATTTATTTTCTGGTGGAAGGTGAGACTGAAATAAAATACAATCAAAAGAAAAATGCCAAATACAGCGGGCAACCTGATAAGCCAATTGAAAGTATGATGTGGAAGAATAAATTTTAGTTATTAGTCGTGAGTCATGAGTGGGAGTCAAATACAAAACTCTGAACTCCGAACCAATACCTTAGAACTCGGACTCAAAGGGCATCTTTTCCAAATTTCTTATAATAAGCGATCA
>VBAS01000235.1:3854-23644 GCA_005882975.1 Bacteroidota bacterium
TTGTCATTGGCTTGTAAATACCCATCATAGATCCAACTTATTACTGGTTCTATCGGGTTTCGGTATCTTCTTAAAAAATCTTTATAAACCTGGATATCTTTTTTAACCCGGGGATTTAGTTTTTCAAAATAGGATCTTGACAGCAAGGAATCTTTTCGTCCTAGCTCAGTAACTGAGTACAGGTACATGTCAAGATACATGGAATACCGAAACGTAGGATTCGGATAAGACCGACAGGCAATGAAAGCCACGAAATTCGCCTCATTCTCTTTTGCATATCCAAGCTGATGTGCTGCTTCATGTGCAGTAACAAATGGTTCAAGAAAACGGGGAATGGTTGTATTTACTTGCCCCTCTCCCGAAAATGGATTGTAGTAACCTTGGAAACCAAAATAATTTCCCAGGTAGCTATAAAGAGATGGTTTGAGTGATTGAGGATCGTACCTGAGAAACGGGTGAACATTATCTGCATAGAGGTATGCTTCGGTCGTTTTTTCAAACAATACTCGCTTTGTATTAAAGCTATCTCTTTGTTTCAGATCGATCGTATCTGCATAAAAATTCAATCGTTTCTGAAGCAGATCAGTAAGGGTATCGATCTCCTGTAAGGAATACTTTTTCATCTCAAGGTTAAGTTGGTATGAGATTCCTTTTCGATTGTAATTCAAGCCCCAAAGGCCATAAAAAAACAGGTAGACAAATAGGAAAAAGAAAATCACTTGCTTTAATCCATTTAATAAATACTGGCGATTTATCTTCTTCTTAAAAATGTACTTTATGAACTGAACTGTTTTAAAAATTATAACTAAAACCAGGAAGGCATAAAAGAGATCGCCGATACTAAAAGGAATCCAACCAAAAATGCTTCGTTGAAATTTTGAAATATATCGATAAATGCCATTGGAATAGTTTTCTTCAATCCAAAGCGGTTGGGTTGAAGCAATTTTTATAAGAATGACGGAAGTGATCAGGAGTATCCAACTCCACGCCTTCATCATTCTTCCAAAAAGCCTGGTAATAAATTGCTGCAATCAGTTCGTTTTAATAATATTAGAATTTTTGCTGGCCACTGGTAATCGGGCTAAAAATAATTCAAAATCACATCAAATCTTAACGATTTATCCTTTACCTTTGCGCCCCATCCTGACAGCCGGAATTATCAGGAAAAAAAATTAGTGACATGGGCCATCGCCGGGAATTTGAGATAGCATTTGTGGGGCTGAAACCCGGAGTTCATGAGTACTCTTATGAGATCATTGATAAGTTCTTTGAGCCGTTCCAGCAACAGGATTTTCGTAACTGTAAAGCTGATGTAAAACTTCATCTTGATAAAAAAAGCAATTTTATGTTGCTGAAGTTTGAGATCGGCGGAAGTCTTGAAGTGATTTGCGACCGTTGTAATAATTTTCTTCCGCTTCAGTTGTGGGATGAATTCAATATTACAGTTAAAATGGTGGAAGATCCAGAGGTGGCAAATGAGCAGGAAGAAGATCCCGACGTCTATTATATTAGCCGCGGCGAAAGCCATGTTGATGTTGCTAACTGGATCTATGAATTCATCAATCTCAGTATTCCGATGCATAAATCCTGCAGCTATGAGAAGATGGACGGGCCCTATTGCAATCCGTCAGCCATGGATGTACTGAAGAAACTGGAACCCGAAGAAAAAGAAGTAAAAGAAAACCCGATCTGGAAAGGATTGGAAAAGTTTAAGAACCTTGAAGACAATTAATAAATAATTTTTTAGCTAATAAATTTTGAGTTATGCCAAATCCCAAACGCAGACATAGTCAGCAAAGAAGTGCCAAAAGAAGGACACACTATAAAGCAACAGAAACCACATTAAGTGTTGATGGAACTACAGGTGAAACACATGTGAGACATCGTGCACATGTAAGCGAAGGTAAATTGTACTACAAGGGTAAAGTAGTTAGTGAAAAGACTCCTATAAAAAAATAATTCTACTTAATCAGCAAATTCCAAATTCTGATCGGGATAATTCTCATTGGGGTTTGGAATTTTGCATTTATTCTTATTAAGCTTCCAACTCATGCTGGAATTTGAAATTTAGAATTTGTTATTTCTTTACATTGCAACATTATGACGATAGGTCTTGATATGATGGGCGGTGACTTTGCCCCGCTTGAGGCGGTTAAAGGTGTATTGGAATATTTTCAGCAAGGGAATTCTTCGGCCACGGTGGTTCTTATTGGGGATGAATCCAAACTTGAGCCCTTACTTTCAGAGTATAAAATTCCCGCAGATAAAATAAAAGTAGTTCATGCAGTACAGGTGATCGATATGCATGAGCATCCAACCAAAGCATTAAAAGAAAAACAAAAATCTTCAATCGCCATTGGCTTTCAACTTTTGGCTGCCGGAAATATCGATGCATTTATCAGTGCAGGAAATACCGGTGCCATGCTTGTTGGAGCATTATTCAGCATTAAAGCATTGGAAGGAGTATTACGACCAACAATTTCAACCATAATTCCAAAAGAAAATGGCGGCACTGGGTTGTTACTTGATGTGGGTTTAAATGCAGATTGCAAACCAGAGCAGCTAAACCAATTTGCGATCATGGGTTCGGTGTTTGCCCAAACTATACTGGGAATTGAGAATCCGAAAGTCGGCTTAATGAATGTTGGCGAAGAAGAAGGTAAAGGAAATATTCTTTGCCAGGCCACTTATCCCCTTCTTAAAGAAAATAAGCATATAAACTTTATTGGCAATGTGGAAGGCCGCGATGTACTTATGGATAAAGCTGATGTAATGGTATGTGAAGGTTTTACCGGGAATATCATTTTAAAGCTTGCAGAATCACTTTACGATATTGCCCAAAGCAAAAAGATCCAACACGAATATTTTGATAGGTTTAACTTTGAAAACTATGGTGGCACACCCGTCCTGGGTGTAAACAAACCTGTTATCATAGGTCATGGCATTTCACAGGCAAAATCATTTAAGAACATGATCGTGCTAGCCCAAAAAATGATTGACAAGAATGTGATGCAACGAATGAAAGATGAACTAGTATAAACGTTCTGTTCTGATGGCCTAGGTTTAGGTTTGCTGATCATCTCCTTTTCTATTAGCCCTGGTTGAGATTCCTTATAGTTTCATCTTCAAAGGAAATAAAGTTAAGCTTCTAACATTTAAAATCATTTTGAAAATTTTAATTTGACCAAAATCGTCTGGGAATAAAAGCTTCTTTGTATATTTAATCCTACACTCCGACCTTAAAAAAAACAAACTCCTGATTAGTAACTCGATTCTCCCTTTGAAAAAATCTTAATCTGCTTTAAAATAAATAGGACAGCGACTTAAGCGCTGTCTTAAGTTATATCTGCCTTTTGGATTCTACCACCGTTTGCTTGTTGAATTGATGTTTTCTTAAAAAAATATCTGGAACGCCAGGCCATTAGATCTAAATATCATTATTATGAAAATCAAGCTAACTGCAAAAACCTTCCTGTTTGTATTAGGATCATTATTTATTCAAAAGAGTTTAATAAGTCAACTTACTCCAGCTGATTTCGTAGTGCTTTCAGGCCCCAATGGACCGGGAACCACATTAATTGGATCTTCAATTACTATTAATAATGGATCCTTAGGAGCATATAAGCTTTTTCAAACAACCGGCAATGCGACCATCAATTCAAATATTTATTCGGGAGATAAAATAATAATAACAAATAGTAATGTTATAAATGGAAGAATAGCTGCGGCAAATTCATCACTATCTACTGGCACAATTCTTTCCGTTGGATCAAGCACTTTAATTACCGGAAATATAGATGTAAAAGGGAATATTGTTATTGGTGGCGGTACGGTTTCCGGAATTGTAACTCTGCCTGTAGGAAATACTTATAGCGGCCCTGCTCCGGGAGGCGGAACAGTATTTGGGACTCCATCGATCCCAACTCTTCCATCAATGCCTGCAGCTACTATATTTCCTGCGGCTGGAAGTACAAATATTACTAACAATCAATCTATATCTCCGGGATCGTATGGCAATGTTACATATTCAGGGAATAAAACATTAACATTAAATGGACCTGGTGTGTACGTCTTTAATACAATTCTATGGACTGGAAATTCTAACAAACTTGTTTTTAATTTTCAAAATAAAGTCGGCAATTTTTATATCTATGTGCACGGCAATGCTGACTTTGGTAAACTAAGTGCAAGTCTTACTAATGGAGGAAGTGCATCAAGGATTTATGCAGAGACTCATGGTGATGGAACTGGCACATCAATACCTGGTAACAGTTTTATAATTGCCAATGGTTCATCTGGCGGCGGGTCTAAATGGCAAGGCACAGTATATGCGACTAACGGTGGAATAAACATTGGTTCAGGTACAGGCTCAAGTGATTTAACTGGTGCTCTTCTTAGCAGTAGACAGGTAAGTATTCAAAGTGGCGTTACTCTTAATTATGCAGCATTTAACCCTTGTTCGCCTCCTGATATAAATGCAGGAGTTGACCGACCATTGAATTTTACGACTCTGGACACAGTAATTGCTATTTCAAATACTCCCGGTGTTTCCTTTAGTTGGCAAACAATTAATGGAGGGATCATTGTTTCAAATCCCAATAATGATACGATCGCAATTTCATCAGCAGGCACTTACATAGTTACCGCTTCCACCAGCACAAGCTGCTCTTCTAAAGACACAGTTATTATATTAAGTAAAGCCCGGAATGTTATTGGCGCCGAGTTACTTTCTATTTATCAAAATAACAATCCGAATTCCCCACCACCGCCTTCTCCTTTCTTTCTTATTCAAAATGGTAAAGTAAAAATCGATGTGATCGTTTTTGCGGGAAAAAGACAAGAGGTTCTTGATACACTGGCAAAACCGACTTATGGTCTTACAAATATTTATCCGAGCGGACTTAGTCCATTAACTATAACTGGCGATCTGCCTATTATTAATTTATTAAAATTGAATTCACTGGGTAATATTATTAATTACTGCAGGCCTTATTACTTGCCATACACATTCAGCGAAAGAGATACACTTACAGGACTGGTAAAAACAGCAGGCGATACAACAATGAAAACAAATCTTGTAAGACCAGGATATAGACTAAATGGTGATGGTATTAAAATAGGTGTAATATCGGATAGCTATAATACAATTTTAAGTGGAACTACACCGACCTTGCCGCTGCGGCCAATTAAAATAGCTCCGTATATAATTGACCCGACAACTTTAGATACCGTAGGTACTCTTAATCCAATTCCTCAAACTTTCAAAACACAATCTGCAGCACAGGATATTGGACAAGGAGATCTGCCGGGTGATACCCTGGGTGCAGTTAATCCAAACGGTTATCGTAAAAATGTACATGTGTTACAGGATTTCCCTGTGGCACGTACCGATGAAGGAAGAGCTATGTTACAAATTATTCATGATGTGGCTCCCGCTTCAGAACTCTATTTCCGCACAGGATTTTTTACTCCGGGTGATTTTGCAAATGGTATAAGAGAATTAAAAAACGCTGGATGTAAAATTATCGTGGATGATATTACTTATGTTACTGAACCATTCCTTAAAGATGGAATTGTTGCCAGAACTGTTAATGAAGTTAAAGACCAGGGAGTAACTTATTTTTCTGCTGCAGGAAATTTCGCCAACAGGTCTTATGAAAAAGATTTTAATCCTGCAGATGCTACTTCAATTGGTTTCACTGGTAAAAAAGCACACAATTTCGGAGACGCCAGTAATGTAGATCTCTTCCAACATTTAAAACTAAAGCCAGGCAATTACACTTTTGTATTTCAATGGGTGGATAATATTTATTCTTTTGGTGAAACCGGCGGTACCCAATATGATATGGACATTTTTCTGACTAAAAACACTGACGGTACAGGCCTGGTTGGTTTTAACAGGGACAATTTTTTAGGTGACCCCATCGAGTTTATTCCAATTACAATTTTAGGAGATAGCCCAACCGATACGACTGCCAAGGATTATAACATGCTTATTGTAAACAATACTCCTTCTGGTAATCCTTCACGCATCAAATACATTGCATTCAAAGGTGATGTCAGATTTATGGAATACAATGAAGGAAATTCAACAATTGTTGGACAAGCAAACGCTACAGGTGCTATCGCTATTGGTGCTACCCGTTTTAATCATGTTCCGGGGCATCCAAATTTGCCAGCAACTTTATCAACAATTACAAAACCACAAATAGAAAGGTTTTCTTCTAAAGGGGGAGGATCAGTAAGCGGAACGCAAAGATTAAAACCAGATCTCGTTGGTCCAGATGGTGGCAATACAACGGTAAAATTAGGACAGGATTATCCTGACTGGGTATTGGATGGATTTTCAAATTTCTTTGGTACATCGGCTGCTGCGCCACATGCAGCAGGTGCAGCTGCATTGGTTATGCAAGGAAGAAAAAAATATCTTACAGGTCATCCCGAAACTTCACCAGATGAAATAAAATCTCTTCTTCAATCAACTGCAGTTGACATGAGGCCCGCTGGTCTTGTAGGTTATGATTTTTATTCAGGCTCAGGATTGATAGACGCAGATTCTGCGATGCGAACTTTTGCAGCGCCAACACCGTTTGAAATTCAATTAGTAGTTCCTTCAAATATTATTCCCGGTGAGTCACAATTTAATCTGAGAATTATTGGTCAGAATTTCAGTAACAATACAGTTATTTATTTTAATGATTCAGTTATTCAAACACAGTTTATAAATAAGAATGAGTTAAACGCAGTGATCGGTCCATTCGAAGGCAACCCGGAAATAAGAGCTTTTACAAATAACCTGACAGATTTTGGCGATGGAGGTTTTTCAAACAGCCTGTTTTTCTTTGATGCAGATATTGTAGTAAGCGCAGTAGATATTACCAAAAAATATGGCGAAGCATTGCCCGCACTCGATACGGTGATCAGCATCATTCATACGATTACAGTAAATGGAGTACAGGTTCGGGATACTACATTACTTCAGGATACTACATTAACACTTGCACAACTTGGGCTTAATACTTTAACACTATCGACAACTGCAACGAAGTACAGTGATGTAGGCACTTATGCAATTACACCGTCAAGAATTTTTAATGTTAATGATCCGGCTGACCTGGCACTTCTAAAAAAATATAATTACACATTTAATAGGGCATTTGTAACAATTGACAAGCTTCCTATAAAAGTTATCCCTAATGATAAAACAGTGGTTTATGGACATGTAATCGATAATATATCTTATAAATACACCAATCAAAACGGTACTCCTATCACAGATGCCGTTCTCCTTAATAAGCTTGATTCTTCGCAGAAAAAATTTACTCCAAATAATGTTCTTGCGGTTGCAAATGGCTATCCGGGATCTACAGGTCTCACTGATGCAGATCTTATTAATATGAGTGGTATGGTAAGTTTCCAATCCGTAAAAAATTCAAGAAAATTTCAAGTGGTTAATGGCGTAATGACTCCGTTGCCTGCTAACTCCACTACGTTTAATGTAAATTATTTGGTAGATGTAGGTGCACAGGCAATCCGCGATTTTAAAACCAACCCGGCCCTTGCCAAATTTGAACCTTCGTATCCGAATATTCATTCAAGAGCTATTGTTGGCGCAGGCGCATTATTATCTGGCGGTGTTCATGCAGATATTACAAACAAACAACTGGTAAATGGAACACTTGTGCAAATGGTGAACGGAACTTCAGGCAGTTATGTACCCGTACTGAACGGAACACTTGTACAAATGGTAAATGGAAAATTAACAAATGGAACTTTAGTACAACTGGTAAACGGAACATTAGTGCAGCTAGTAAATGGAGAGCTTGTACCAATTCCAAATGGCACATTGGTACAATTAGTAAACGGTACATTGGTGCAAATGGTGAACGGCACTTTAGTACAATTAGTGAATGGCGTAAATCAGCCGGTGGTTAATGGATCCACTGTGCAGATACAAAACGGTACTCTTGTTCAATTAGTAAATGGGACACCACTGGCAAATGGCACATTAGTACAAATGGTGAACGGCACATTGGTGCAACTAGTGAATGGTACATTAGTGCAAATGGTAAATGGTACATCAATTCCTCTAACAAATTCCGTACAAATTCAAAATGGCACTCTTGTTCAGCTTGTGAACGGTGTGGCCCATGAGATGCTTAATGGAACATTGGTACAATTGGTAAATGGAACGCTTGTACAATTAGTAAATAGTTATAGTTCAGGTACGGGTAATAATGAGAATGCGGCTGTTATTGTAGATACAGATGATTTATCAGTGCAAGATGGTTTTGTTGGTGCAATGTTCTCCACTAATATCATTACAGGCCTGAACATCGGCACACAGTCATTAATAAGCGGCACATTGATCAATTCCAACTTTGCAATAACTTATGCCCCTGGTCATGTAACGATCGTTGAAGACAGTGCTTGTTTATTAACTCATAGTCCGTTTAAGAATTTTGGTAATACAACACAACAACCAACAAGTTTATGGTTGAATTTAACAACCAAGGTAAGTGGCCAGCTTGTGGCAGAAGGAGATTATCTTTTATTCAAATCAGCTTCTGTAACTTTTAATAGTATCGCTTCAACGCCATTAGTGACTAATCTTCCAATACCAAATGGAAAGATCATCGCGACAGCTTCAGTTAGTTCACCTATTACAAATTATGATGCCACTAATAATACATGGCTCACTAAAGTCCCGTTAGGTTTTGGAAGCACATCTGATATTTTTGTTTCAGGAGTGATCATTAATTCCAGCAATGGATTTATAAAAATGAATGGCAATACCAGTTCTGTTGTAAAAGCAATGTTCTATAGTAATAAAGTTTTCTCTGATCAATGGACCTACGGAATTGCAGCTTACCAACCACAATTCACATATGCAACGATAGGCGGATCTGGTCAGGTTACTTCCATCAATGGGAATTATCGGGCTGGTACTCCTGTTCCAATTTTATCGTCACTTGTTCAGGGAGCCAGCGGCGGTGGAGGAAATAATTATACAGGAAGTAGTTCTTCGTTCCAGAACTTTACGGCTTGTATTGATCCTAATTCATTACCATCAAGCCGCGTTATAAGTTCCTCATTGACATTTGAGGCTAGTCAACCTACTACTCCATCTGCACCTGATGTTACGATCAATCCAAACCCGGCATCAGGATATATAATTGTTTCCTTTGTTCCTATAAAAGCCGGCGCTTCTAAAATTGAAATATTTACCATTAATGGAGGAAAAGTTCTTGAAAGTAATTGTGGTTTTAGCGAAGCGGGAAATAAATATATAAAGCAGGTAGATGTAAATAAATTAATAAATGGAATATACCTGGTTCGTATTTCAAATGCTGAAAAAGTGACAAACAAAAAAATTATCATTTCCCGATGAACAAAAAATAAATCAGCCGGCAGGTTTGTTCATGCCGGCTTTAACTTAATCGCTACTATGTAAACCAAAAACCATGAAACAAAAACTAAAATTTTTATTGCTTTATTTCTTCGTTGCGCCTTTAGGAAGCTTTGCACAAAAGCCGACTATAGATGAATTGACTATCACTAAAGACACTGCTTCTGTCAATCTATTGCTGAGAAAAAGTAAAGAAAAACTTGGCACATCGCCGGACAGTGCTATTAGTTTAGCGATGCAGGCAAAGAGTTTAGCAGATGAAATAAATTATCCACAAGGCAAAGCATTATCATTAAAAAACATTGGGCTTGGATATTATTACCAGGGTAAATCTCTGGAAACTCTTGATTACTGGACACAGTCATTAGCAATGTATGAAAGCCTGAAAGATGAAACAGGTGTTGCCAATTTGTTAAGTAATATCGGCGCCGTATATAGTGACCAGGGTGATGATGTAAAAGCACTGGATTATGCTTTGAGATCATTAAGCATTGCAGAAAAATTAGGTGACAAGTTGAGGATACTTTCTGCATTGAACCTGGTTGGTAACATTTATTCTTCGAAGGATCAAACTAAGGATAAGGCGCTAGAATATCTTTTAAGAGCATTGCCATTGTGTGAAGAGATCGGGAATAACGAATCCCTTGGTGTCATTTCTGAAAATATTGGTCAGCTTTATTTTGAAAAAGGCAATTATTTAAAAGCCCAGGAATATTTTAAAAAAGCGATCACAGTGATGGGCGATAATGCAAATGCCCCTTTCGCCTATAATGGGATCGGTAAAACTTATTTAAAACAGGGAAATGTTGAAGAAGCATTAAAGTATCATAACCAGGCCCTGAACCTTGCAGAAAAACTTGATGTGAAAATAAGAATGGTTGAAGCATACCAGGGGATCGCAAATGTTTATAATAAAAAGTCAGATCTTAAAACTGCTATATATTATTACATCCAGGCAGAAAATTTAGCCAATGAATTAAAATACAACCCGAGGTTGAAAGAAATATATGAGGAAATGGCCTCGACCTACGAAAAAGCAGGCGATTATAAAAATGCATACGTTTATCAAACACGACTCAACATTGTAAAGGATTCGCTTTTTAATGAAACATCGGAAAAAAAATTGGGAGCATTGCAATTTGAATTTGATCTGCAAAAGAAACAAAACGAAATAACACTTTTAACAAAGGACAAGGATCTGCAGGCAGTCAGCCTGAAAAGGCAAAAACTTGCAAAGAATGCTTTTATGATCGGGCTTGTCCTTGCATTTACCATTGCTTTATTAATTTTCCGTAGCTACCGGATAAAAGCAAAAACCCATAAAATACTTGATCGGCAAAAAAATGAGATCGAAAACCTACTTTTAAATATTTTGCCCGTAGAAGTAGCTCATGAATTGAAAACAACAGGTCACTCCACGCCAAGACAGTATGAAAGCGTATCAGTAATGTTTACGGACTTTAAAGGTTTTACAACGATCGCTGATAAGATGCCACCCGATGATCTTGTAAAAGAGTTGGACGATTGTTTCATTGCCTTCGATGGAATTATTGAAAAATATAACCTCGAAAAAATTAAAACTATTGGTGACTCATATATGTGTGCAGGGGGAATTCCTACACCTGATGAAACCCATGTATTGAAAATGGTAAAAGCCGGTCTTGAAATACAACAATATGTGGCTTCCTATAATGAACGAAGAGAGGAAAATGGTTTAGAGCCATGGCTTGTCCGTATTGGCATACATGTAGGTCCAGTTGTTGCAGGTGTAGTGGGCAAAAAGAAATATGCTTATGATATCTGGGGCAGCTCAGTAAATATTGCGAGCCGTATGGAAAGCAATGGCGAACCGGGAAAAGTAAATATTTCTTCGGCCACCTATGAATTGATCAAAGATTTTTATGAATGCAGCTACAGGGGAAAGATCAGCGCAAAAAATATTGGCGAGATAGATATGTATTTTATCGAGCATGAGTATAGTATACCCAAAACCCTGTTATTTAAAGAAAACATAGAAGCAACTCAATAACATTTCCAGAATTCCAGGCTAAGCCAGGTTGAAATTCTCCTGAAATTTTCTTCTAAATTTTTTATTGCAGGGTCTGTCCTTTACAAGGCAACCCTTAAATGTTATTTTTCGATATGTCATTTTAAGAATGGTTGAGCGCCAAAGTTTAGCAATCACGATCCTAATAATTTATATTCCAAAAAGTAATTGAGCTGCAAAGAAAGCATATTAAAAGTACTTGTGTACTTCGATATTTTTCGTTATCCCCTGACACGAAAGGAAATCGAATCATTTCTTGATCATCCGTTCTCCGAAGAACAATTGAATGAATCATTCAACGATCTATTGTCCACTAGTCGTATTTTTAAACTTTGCGACTTTTATTCTTTGAGAAATGACATTTCGCTTGCGGAAATAAGAAAAAAAGGAAATGAAAATGCAGATACTTTAATAAGGAAAGCAAAAGAAATTGCAAAACTCCTTTATAAGTTTCCTTATGTACGGGCAATTGGTTTATCAGGGTCAGTATCAAAAAATTTCGCGGACGAAAACTCCGATATTGATTATTTTCTGATCACCAAAGCCAATCGTTTGTGGATATCAAGGACACTTCTCGTGTTTTACAGAAAAAATCCTTTTCTCAAAAATCGTCATAAGTATTATTGCATGAACTATTTTGTTGACGAAGAGGATCTTGTTATCAAAGAAAAGAATATCTACACAGCAACTGAATTATTTACACTGATGCCGTTGGCCGGAAATGGTAGCTTAAAGAAATTTTTTGAAAAAAATTCATGGTCGCACAGCTATTTCCCTAACCGGACACTTCCCGTAGTAAAAGAAGAAATAAATTTTCCAGACCCGTGGCTTAAGAAATTAATAGAGTTTTTGTTCAATAATAGATTTGGTAATTGGTTTGATAATTATCTTTTCAAACTTACCTCTGCCAGGTGGCAAAAAAAAGAAGAACGAAAAAAACTAAATGTAAAAGGCGAACGAATGGGCTTAAAAACGGATAAACATTTTTCAAAGCCAAATCCTGTATTTTTTCATAACGCTTTTATTGAAACTTATAAAAAAAGAATAAAAGAAGTAGAAGGAAAAAAGGTAGTGAGTTATATGCCAGATTAAGATTGTTTATTTCTTCCTGAGGGTGATAATATAGTAATCACCGATGCTTCTCCACGGCCACTTGCTTTTCCATTTATTTTCTTTTTGTTTTAGCCAATTAAATAATGAGGGCCGCCTTGTTGGAAAACTTTCCAGATAAGATGGTGGTACAAGAGAACAAAGCCCTTCAACAGACAATACTTCATATTTCTCTTTCATATTGCTTATCACATAAGAGGGATTGTAATACCAGCAAGTAAAATATTCACCCTCTATATGCGCTTTCGCTCCTTTGCTACTAAAAAAACGGCGAAAAGCAGTTTTAAAATTTCCTTTAAAAAATAGCAGGCTTTCCCATAAACAAAATTTCGGGAGAATTACTAGCGTCACAATACCATTGGCCTTAAGTAATAGTGAAAATGAATGGAGGACTTTATCTAATTCCCCTGTACAGTTCAAGCCGGCAAAATTGGAAAAGATCAGATCATAAGGTCCTTTATTTTTCAGACCTTCTAGTTCTGTAAATGAACAAAGCTCATTAGTGATATTTTTTTCAAGTTTGTTCTGGCGAACTTTTTCTATTAATTTTTCCTGCATGCCTTTGGAAATATCAGTGGCATGTACAGTATGACCTTGTTGCCCAAACCAAATTGCATCCTCACCTGTACCTGCATTTAATTCAAGAATTTGAGAATTAGGTTTTAAAAATGTTTCCAAATGATCCCTTACCCTTTTCCTTTTGTATTGAATAATAATATTGGCGGAATATAGATCATCAAAAATTGCGGACTGTTTGCTAAAAGCTTTCTCTGCTGCTTTTTCATTTACACTATGAATAGTCTCATTCACGATGTTGAAGATTTTTCAAGAGTACTTAATTTTATTTTTGCCAGGATACTTGCAGGGAGATAATAAAAATAAGAGACAGCTTTTTTTATTTTTTTCAATGACGTTTTTGCGGGTTGAAAAAATAGCTGCCTGATATTTTCAATAGCAATATGCATGCGATAAGTTCTATGAACATATCTATGCAGTTGTTTATAAAAAGCCGGCTGATAGGTGTTGCGAAACATTAATGCCATTTCGTCTGAATCTGTCCAGTTTGTTTTTTCTTTCAGATGGGATTTTACTTTCTCATAAAAACCAGTTCCGGGCAAAGGATAAGAAACAGATATCCCGATCTCATAAGGCAATAGTTCATTGATCATACTTATCGTCTTCTTTATGTCTTCTTTCGTTTCCCCTACATATCCAAATTGAATAAAGAAGGATGGTTTCATTCCATATTTTCGAATGAGTTTTGTAGATGCATGAATTTGTTCAATGGTTGTTCCTTTATCCATCGCATCCAATATCATTTGTGAACCACTCTCCGCTCCCATCCAGATATTATCACAACCAGCTCTTGCAAGATCACGGATATAATTTTCCTGTAATAGCAGATCGGCTCTTGCCTGTATCTTGAATTTGAAATGAAGATTTTCTTTTTCGACAAGATCAGCGAATTCATTTACCCAATTAGGTTTTAATCCAAAAATATCGTCACAAAACCAAATGTGATCGAATTGAAACTTTTCTTTAAGCATTTTTAATTCCTGCATCACTTTTTGTGGTGACCGCGAATTATAACGATTACCATATATCGGCTTTGCACACCAGTTACATTTAAATGGACATCCTCTGGTTGTAGCCATATTCATAGAAAAATAACCAGCATGATCTAACCAGGATTGACGATAAGTCTGTATATCTACGAGGTCCCATGCAGGTAATGGCAAACTATCAAGATCCTTTAATACATTTCTTCGTATTGTTTTTATTACACAATCATTTTGCTTAAAAGCTAAACCGGGAATTGAAGAAAGATCTTTTCGGTCTTCTGTCAACATGTTTACCAACTCAAGCAAAGTCATTTCGGCTTCACCAAGAATAATATAGTCGGCGCCTTCTTCAATGTATTTTTCATAATGATCTGTTGAATCAGAACTTGAAACAATAACTGTGCAGCCTCTTTCCTTAGCCAGCTTACACATTTTAAATGCGGCTTCACGCATATTCGTAAGACACATTTTGGTGAGATAGTTAAACCCATCGTCATATAAAACCAAAATATCTGGGTGAAATTTTTCGATTGCGGGGATGATATCTTCTGCGCCATTTGCAAACATCACATCATGAATCGCTACTCTGTATCCTTCCTGTCGCATTAATGAAGCGGCATATAACGTACCGAGTGGAGCATAAGGCAATCCTGTTTCCCATTGTTTAGGATCAAAACGAAGAAAATATGAATGGAATGAGAAAAGAGAATTTTTTTCATTCTTATTCAATTTTCTGCCGCTGGGTTAATGCCCGGATGCAGGTTTAAATAACAAACACATTTTTTGCATATATCGTTACTGTCAACATTCAGTTCCTTTCTAAACTCAATTGCTTCATCACTATTTAGAATTTTATCAAGTGTATTATCATGAATATTTCCAAAAGACTGGTGAAAAAAACAAGGCCGAACAGTTCCATCTGCTTCGATCACTGTTGAAACCCACGGGGCATTACATCTTTTATAAGGGTAAGAGTTTAATCCATAAAACGCACCATAATAATCATAGATCTTCTGGATCTTTTCCATTGACTCAGCTATAAACTTAGTTTCAAAATCTTTTCTATTATTCTTTAATAGAAATTGTATAACATTTTTGAGCTCAGGCAGATCCTCTTTATCTAACAAGATCTCATGTTGTTTTGCATCACTCCATAATACTTCACGGTTAAAAGCATGACTGCTTACATCAGCGGGTAAAAAACTGATCTGATCTAATCCTATTTCCTTTGCACTCTCAATTATTTCAGGCCATTTAAGAAAATTTAAACGGTGAATTACTGATCTTCCGGTTATTTTATATCCATGTTTTATTGTTTTGATAGCCTGAACGCCTTCTTTCAATTTACTATAAGCACCGGGAATATTCCGAATAATATTATGAGTTGTTTCATCTCCATCCAGTGAAACAATTATATCATGTACCCGTTCTGTTAAGTCTTTTACATGTTTCTTTAATGTCAAGCCAGTAGAAAGCAAAGTAACTTTGATCAATTCTTTGTCCAGGATCTCACAAAACCTGAAAAAATTTGGATGTAATAAAGCCTCTCCCCCGGACATCAGTACCTGTCGTGTTTCAAATTTTCGAAATGCATCCAATAATGCTTCTATGTCAGCTTCGGCTAATTGCTTTAAATTATGATTGTCTTTCCAAATATCACACATAGCGCAACGGCAATTGCAGGCACTATGCGGCATCAATATCACTATAGGCAATGCTGTGATCTTATCCGTTTGTAAAGTACGGTATCTCTTATAGGTATGATATAGTGATTGGCTAAGCATTGCTTTGAATGACAACCCAATAAAATGGGTTTTTATTTTTCTTTAGTTTATTAATGAACAAATTCGGATCATACAAAATATCATAGTCAAGCGATCTCAGCTCCGCAAGCGAATGATGAAAATATCGATCCTGCATTTCCGTGAATCCAATGGACCGGTAATAATCGCTGGATCTTAAACGTGCAGCACTAATTTCATTTTCTCTATAAAAATGAGAGTCAATGATGTGTATTTCACCGGCTAACCGAAGATGCCGTAAAGCCTCACTTACTATTTTTTTTAAGTCAGGAAAATATTGAATGGAAGCCGCAAAAACAATGACATCAAATTTTTGATCGTTCAATATCTCCTTTTGCAATGAACCAATAAAGAATTCAAGATTCGCAATCTGACAAAAAACTCTTTTTGCCTGTGTTAATTCTTCAACATTAATATCAATTCCAGTTACCTGTGAAAATGGAATAGAAGCAAGCTTTGCAGTTAACCAACCATTGCCACAGCCCACTTCTAATATTTTCAAACCCTTTTTTTTATTTGCAAGATATTTTATCAACCGTCCGGCAGTCTGTTTTCTTATCTTCCATTCGTGGTAATGCTGATGTTCTTTATCTATTTCAGGAAGATTCGCTACTTCCTTATCAGAATAGATCCTTCCTTCCTTACTGCGAAGCAAAATGTATTGCTGAGTGAAGTCAATGGGATTATGTGTTGCCTCTTCTGTCATCAACGCTTTTCAATTTTATAGATAAAATTTTTCTCGATCAGACTTTGCTTGATTTGAACACAGATCAATTTAAACCCACTTTGACCTGCGGCTTTTTCGATCATTTCCAGATCACAGCCGTCGCATAAAACCATATACACTTCGGAATCTGTATGAATATATCGCGGTAACTGCCTGAAAAGATCAAAAAAGAAGTCTCCATTTTCACCACAATACCATGCATGGTCAAGTGGCGATTGAGGATCTTTTTTATAATAAGGAGGATTAACAGCAATTATATCAAAGGCCTGCAGCGGTATATTTTCAAACAGGTCCGAAAGAATAATATTTATCCGTGTTTTATTTTCTAAGCTATTGATCTTTAAAAAATCGATTGCAATCGGATTGATATCAGAAGCTGTAACTTTTGCTTCTTGTTTGGCTGAATAAATTGAAATAAGTCCATTACCAGCCCCTAACTCTAAAAAGTTTTTTCCCCGCAAATTTAATTTCTGAACGTATTGAAGTAAAAGCTGTGTGCTGGTAAAGAAGCCAGGATGAAAAACTTCAGGCGGGATCTGCAATTTTATGTTCTGATAAGTATAGATCCTTTTTTTGGAAAGATATTTTTCCAGGAAAGGTTTATAAGTAAACCCAACAATGTTTTTTATCGCAGTTCTCATTTAAAATCCTTCCAATTCCGGTTGACGATATTTAAAAAGTCTTTGCATTACCTTAATTTCATAAGGAAATTTATTCCAATTCTTTTTATAACGAATCGAAGAAAATGTTTTCAGTAATTTGATCCGCAACGGTGTCAATTTTGTATCAGTAACTGTAGGGTAATATCCATTTAATACGGTTTCAAAGTCTTTTATTTTTTTGATCATGTAAGGTTTCAACCACGGAGTAAGAGGATTGCGGTGCAGATCAAAATTTTCCCATTGAGGATCTGTCCAATCATCCAATGTTTGAGGAAAATGAAAGCCCGATTTGATCACATCATATGATAACTGAGAACCTTCTGTCGGAACGGGACTATATATATAAATGATGATCTCCGTCCGGGGATTTATCTCTTTTATCTCACGGATAAATTGAATATCAAAATCAATTTGCTTGTTTACTTCTTCTTCAGTTGCAGCCGGAGTTCCCACCACGAATGAATATTCGGGAATGATATCAAATTTTGCCATGCGGGCTGCAAAACTTTTTATTTGTTCAGCAGATTGGGTTCCTCCTTTATCCATTTTTTTCAACATTTCATCGTTTCCACTTTCCGCCCCATGAAATATCATTACACACCCAGCTTCCCGCATAATAGCCAGGCTTTCATCGGAATATTTATCAATAGTATCGATCCTTCCTTCGCCCCACCATACCAGCTTCTCTTTTTTTATCAAATTTGAAAAATCGACAACCCTTTTTTCCGATACAAAAAAATTACTGTCATAAAACTCGACAGCATCTATTCCATATTTTTCTTTAACCTCTTTTATATCATCATATATTTTTTCTGCCGAACGTCCTCTCCATCGTGCATTGTAAATTGGCACAACACCGCAAAAGGCACACTTAAAAGGACATCCCACACTACTGTGATACGCAAAAGTTTTTGCACCAAGTACAGATTTGCCGATATATTTTTTCATCGGGTAAAATGAATTCAGTTTCTCATACGGCAATGGCGGCAAGAGATCCTGGTCATACAGTTCATCTTTTTTTGTTTTGACAACAGAATTATTTTCTTTAAAAATTAAATTCGGGATTTGCCGAAGTGAAGAATTAATTTCTGCCGTAGAAACTGAACGAGCAATTACATCCATTAACATTGGAAAGGCAACATCTCCCGGGCCATAAATAATATAATCTATATATCCAGAGTTTATAGAGACCTGGCTATGGTTGGATGGGAAGTAGCCTCCCCAAACAATTTTTACATCTGGATATTTTCTCCTGATCTCTTTTGTAAATGGGATCGCCTGTTTTAATTGTGGCCCTGGCATTACCGTACATGCAAACACATCAAAATCTCCTGTACTGAGATAGCCAAGTAATTCTTTCAAAGGATTCTTTTCAAGATTACCATCCACAATCGCATAATCATATTTCCCTTCAATAGAAGCGGCTATAGAAAGGATAGAATTTGGAACTCTTGCTTTTGATTCAGCTGCACGGGGATTAAAAAATAAAACATTTTTCATGTATAATTCTAAAGCTATTTAATTTTCTTTTATATATCGGTTCACCTAAGTAAATAGTTGCCTGGCAGGCCTTTATTATGCCGCCAGGTTGCGTACACATTATGAATATGTGAGAGAACTGCAGGCTTATAGTCAATTTGTCTTTTGCCCAGAATTTTAAAAAGAAAAAGCCTGTGAATTCCGTGATCAAAAGTGCTAACCAATTCCAGTTCGCGGTAACAAACTGCAGATTGTGGCATTGGCAGATCCAGCACATCTGAGGATTTGTCACTAAATGGAAATTGACTTTTAATTTTTAAATCCTGCATATGATTTTTCCCTAAAGAATAGGCGATTTTATAAAAAGCCGGGTTTATTTCTGAAATAAGAATCTTTTTTGTTAACTCCACTTGTTGTGCCGCTTTACCACCTTGTCGCAGTGAAATAATATAGTGTTTATCGTTGATCTGTCCGTGAAGGTCAGTAGGGAAAAGATTGTACAGACCATCAAGCCTTAAAGTGATAAGTGAAATTATCCTTGGCACAGAGTAAGCGATCTGTACTTGCTTTAACAAATTTCCTTTTAAATAAACATTCCCTGTTTTATTATTGAAAAGCTTGTTTTGCAATTGAAGAATAAACTGATGAAAAGATGAAATGAAATGATACTGGCCATTTAGACCCTTATAATAATGAAAAGACTCATTACCCGAACCTTGTTCATTTATTTTTTGTAAATAAAGAATTGCAATGGCATCCTTTTCGGGTATCAGTTCGTTTGTTTGAAACTGTTGCAGGCTGAAAACTATATTTATTCTTTCAGTTTGAGGAAAATTAACTTTATCGCAGGTAAAAGTGAAGATAAGCGGACAATAGCCCGTAAATAAATGATCGGTTGTTACATCTTTAATAACAAGATTATCAGAAACCATATAGGCATGAAGAGGGTATCGGAAGGATTCCTTATTAAGACAGAGATATTCCTGCGGATA
>VBAS01000235.1:23681-31955 GCA_005882975.1 Bacteroidota bacterium
TATTTTTCTTACCAAATTCATATTTTAAAACTAAGAAAATATATTCTGTAGAATGAAGATCGTTAGCACAAGTTATGTAAATACAAAATCCTTTAGTGATCCGCAAAAATGGTTGGACCGGATCAGTTTTTATACGGGTCTATTGGAAGAATTGGCCAGGACATTTGCTGTAGAAAGTATTGAACAAATAAACTATGATGGTCGTTTAACGCAGAATGGAGTCACTTATCATTTTCTCAATTTTAAAAAAAAGAAGCTCTGGGTTCCGGGAAAATTACATCGTTATATTAAAAACCTGAAACCAGATGTATTATTTGTAAATGGATTTATTTTCCCGGTCCAAATTATGCAGCTGCGAAAGATATTGGGAAGAAAAGTAAAAATCATCGTATTACACCGGGCGGAAAAACCTTTTACTGGCATTAAAGCTTATTTGCAAAAATTAGCAGACAGATCAGTTGATGCTTATTTATTTGCTTCCGATGAATTTGGTGAAGAATGGATAAAAAAAGGAATAATACAGAGTCGAAAGAAAATTCATGAAGCAATGCAATCCTCCTCCACTTTTCACATTGAAGATAAAACTGCTGCAAAAAATAAATTGAATATTCATTGTGATCGGTTTTTTTTATGGGTGGGCAGGTTAAATTCAAATAAAGACCCGTTAACCGTTATTAAAGCATTTAAAAAATATTTGTCTTATCAACCGGAAGCTAAATTGTATATGATTTACCAGGATGATGAACTTTTGGACCATGTAAAAGATTTAATTGCTGATGACAAATCGAAACAAGCAATTTTTCTTATTGGTAAAATTGACCACGGTCAACTGCAGGGTTGGTACAATGCAGCCGACTTTTTTATTTCGGGTTCGCATTATGAAGGCAGTGGTATCCCCGTTTGCGAAGCGATGTCATGCGGCTGTATTCCCGTGATCACAGACATCATCTCATTTCGGAGAATGACAGGTCCCGGCAAATGCGGATTTCTGTATAAACCTGGCGATCCGGATGATCTGCTGTCATCACTACTAAAAACAAATGAAGTTAATCTTGAATCGGAAAGAGAAAAAGTATTACAGCAATTTAAAAGGGAGCTTTCTTTTGAAGCTATAGCCGCAAAGATCAATAAACTCATAAACTCTTTATGATAGCATTTGGCTGTAAAAAAATATGATAAACACAACTACACTCCCTAAAGTAAGTATCATTATAACAACATATAATGGCTCAAAATATATTCGCGAAACAATAGAAAGTGTGTGTAACCAGACTTATCGAAACTGGGAGCTAATAATAATTGACGATGGTTCCGAGGATAATACCTGCGAGATCATTACAAGTTTTAAGGATGAAAGAATACAATTATTCAAAGCTGGAAGAATTGGTATAAATGGAAGGATAAAGAATATAGGTTTAGAAAAAGCATCGGGTGAGTTAATTGCTTTTATTGATCATGACGATCTTTGGCATCCTTCCAAACTGGAAAAGCAAATCACTGTTTTGCAAGAATACCCCGAAGCAGGTTTTTGCTTAACAGGTGGATATAATTTCAAAACAAAAGGTGAACCTTTTGAATACTTTTATAAACAAAGAGAAGGCAGGAGATTTGATAATATCTTTTTTTCCATTTTCAGATCCGAGGTAGCAGTTTGGACGCAGGCATTGCTTGTAAAACGTGAATGTATAAAAATTGCTGGCCCTTTTAGTGAAACACACATTTTCACCGATCCCGAATTCGTATTTCGAATCTCATATCATTGCAAAGCGGTCATTCTATATGAGCCGCTAATTTATCATCGTTTGCACGATACAAATTATTCTGTAGTAAACTGGGAAGCAAGCCATAAACAAGGAATAGATGTTATCAGATCGTTCCTAAATAAAAACATGTTACCTTCTAAATTAGCGACTGATGTGCTGTTCAGATCCCATATTAATTTTGGAGAAAAATGCCTAAAGTATAAAATGAATAAACAAGCAGTTGAAAGTTTTATTAGTGCATGGAAGCTAAAGCCACTTAGCCTTATGTCTTATAAGAAGATCACAAAGGCGTTGATATCTTATTTAAAAAGAAAATAATTGCGCCATCTTTTCTACTGTCTGTTCTATTCTATAAAGGATTATACTTTTGTATTCATCCTTAGAAGTTGCCAGGATCTCTGTTGCTTTTAATATCATTTCTTCTTTTGTTGTTGCAATATGCCAATTCTCAATTTTTGTGTGCATGGGTTTTACAAAACTAATTACTTCTGCTCCTGAACAAAGTGCCTCTATACAAACTATTCCAAAGCCTTCATATGATGAAGGATGCAGAAATATTTTTCCTCTTTGCATCCATTGCAGAACATCCGGATGCGATAATTCCCCGGTCATTGTAATATTTGATTGCAAACCTGCTGATTCAATAAGATCTTGAAGCCTGTTTTTTTCAGGGCCACCTCCTATTAATACCGCTTTGATAAGTGGCATACTTATTTTTAAATAAGCAACGACTTGAATAAAAACATCATACTGCTTTAAAGGGATAAGTGAACCAGCAGCAATTACATCAATATCCTTTTTTACATTATTAAAGGAAAATTCATTAATATCAATGCCAGGAGTTATTACATGCAATGGTTTGATACCATAATTTTTTTTAAATTCATCTTGCATAAAATCAGAAAAAGCTATAAGCTCGTCAGATCTTAGCCTTGCCAATGAAACATATTTATTTCCTTTTTTTGCATCCTGTCCCCACATCCAGCAATAATGTGTAACATTATATTTATCTGCAAATCTTTTCCCTGCAAATGCACATTCTGTATACCAAAAACTCAATAGTCCATCTATTTTATTTTCCCGGTGATTTTTTTTTATTGCAGTATTCCATTTTTGAAATAGAATAAGTTTAGAAAGACCACCCCGGTTTCTTCCATTAAAACTTATCACTGTATTTCCATGCCACTTATATATTTTTTTTACATAAGGATATTGAAATGCCAAGATGATGATATTAAGATGTGGAAACATTTTGTTCATGCACCGAATTAAAGATTGCTGCATAGGCAGACAGGTGCTATCAGATTCGTCTTTCGCAAAGCCAGGCGTCAGTATAACCAGTGTTTTTGTTTTATAATTCATCAAGTGAAACTATTTGGCTGCAATAATTAAGACATTTGCTATCATGGGTGATCATTATTACAGTTTTGCCTGTAGCGGCGATCTCTTTGAAATGTTGAGATAATAAAATGGTCGAAGCGTCATCCAACTCATTAAAAGGTTCATCGAGCAAAATTAGTTCAGCATCTTTATACAAAGCCCTTGCAATTGCTATGCGCTGTTGCTGACCTCCGCTGATGTTTTTTCCATTCTCAGTGATCATTTTGTTAAGCCCATCAGGAGATTTATTTATGAACTCGTCTAATCCCGAAAGGCAAAGTGCNNNNTGCAGATTCCAATCTTTTCTTATTATAATCTTCTTCCTCCAGAGTAATATTCCGCAAAATGGTGTCATGAATAAAAAAGGATTGTTGACGAACGTAAGAAACTTGTGGCCAGTAATTTTTTATTTCGTTGATTGAAACAACAGAATCATTTATAAGAATTTCTCCGTTTGAAGGTGAAAGAAAACCCAACAGCAGATTAAAAATAGTTGTTTTTCCTTTTCCCGATCTCCCGGTGATACCAATAAAATCTCCTTTTTTTATAGAAAGCGAAAGATCTTTGATCACATGATTATCGGCGTATTGAAAATCTAACCCTCGTATTTGAATTGCATTTATTGGTTCCGGTTGTTTTATCTGATCTTCATTTTTTGTCTTATCGGCAAAACTCTCCAGTTCATTTAGTGAAAAGTCATAGGCTCTCATTTGCCCCATTGCATTGATTATTTTCACTATGCCGGGAATGATCTTATACGCCGCCGCCATAAAAGCTCCTATCGTAATAATTGTGGAGCTATCGTTTATGTCAGACCATTTTGCAATAACGATCAGTACAAATAATCCTAACACTGCAAAAGTTTCTATTATCCGGTTAGGCATAGTTTGAACCGAAAGCGATTCAAATAAATGTCTGCTGAATATTTGTCTTGCCTTGCTGAATCTCTTATGAAAAAAATTATTCCGCTGAAAAATATTTCCCTCCACATATCCTTTAAGTGCATCCAACAAATATTGAAATGATTTTTCATTACTTGCCTGGATATTTTTCTTTGTTGCTGTTAATTTCTTTTTAATATAAAAAAAAACGAAAATTACGGGGGGAAGGAGAATAACCAGAATAAGCAAAAACAGTTTTGCGTTATATAAAAGTATAGCGATAATGGTAACCAGTATCAGGATTGCCTGGATAAATATCTGCTGTATGCCTGAAAGAATATGCTGGCAAAATTCAAATGGACTCAAAGCAATATTACGAATATGCGCAGATGAGTCAATGTTTATAAATCCACCAAATGAGCCTTTCTGATAATTTTCCAATTTGTTTTGAGAAATACGAACTGCCACCTGACCAATGAATTTGTATTGGGCCGAAGAAATAAGAATCCCTAATAGATTTTTGAATCCAAAAAAAATAAAAAAAAGTGCAATAAGAGATACCGAATGGGGAGCGAGCATCCATGATGGCAGGAAATGGAGTCGATCAATAGAGTCGTTTATATAAAAATCAATTATTAAAAGTAAAAAGGCCAGTGAAGCTATATCTGCTACACTGATAAAAATATTTAGAATGATCTGAATCCAAAACTTCCGCTTTTCTGCGGGTGTAAGGATCTGCAAAATATGTTTAAGCTTTTCTATCAATGCTTAATAAGATAAAACAGAAAGATAATTCTAATTTATTTTTTGGAAGAAGTAAAACTTTTCGAAAAATAATGGAGGATCAAAAACCGGCAATTCGGCGAAAGGTATACCAGAATATTTTCAGATCAAGCAACAGCGACCAATGTCGTATATAAAATAGATCAAGTTGCACACGGTCTTTCATTGCTTGTATATTTCTAATTTCTCCGACATAACCCATAGCCTGCGATAAACCTGTAATACCTGGTTTTACTTTATGACGGTAATCGTAGAATTCAATTAGCTCCTCATATTTATTATTATCGCTAACCATATGCGGCCGCGGCCCTATAAAAGACATATCACCAACCAACACATTAAAAAATTGCGGAAGTTCATCCAGGTAATGATGACGCAGAAAACGACCAATTCTTGTTATTCTTTCATCATCGATAGTAGCAGGTAACACATCTGCATACTCGTTTTGGATCATCGATCTGAATTTTATACAAGTAAAAGTTTTTCCTCCTCGCTTATTTCTTTTTTGCAAAAAGAAAACCGGTCCCTTTGAATCAAGTTTAATTAATAAGGCCATTATAGGAATTAACCAACTAAATATTCCAACGATAACTATTGATGATAAAAAAATATCAGCACAACGCTTAATGACCCTTTTGGATATGTTCTCAAGTGGAAGCTGAAGTTGAAAAGTTGCAGTATCTTTTATATTCGCAAACTTTTTAAGTTCGGCATACAAAGAAGGCATTGGTGAAGCAACATATTCATTTTGCCTGCCTTTGATAACAAACATTTCAGGTGTCCCGGTATAAATATTGGTAATTTCAGCGGAAGATTTTTCTTGATCCATGAAAGAGAAGGAATTTCGGTTAATGGTTAATCATCGGTGTTTATTGATAAAGAGTTGCTTTTAAAGCTCTTTAAATAAATCTAAGGTCAAGTTATCAACATCAATGCCAATAAATTTTTTAAAACGAGAAGCAAAAACTTTTGGCTCAAAGGCGTTGGAACTGTATTTTTGCACTCCAAAAAAATAAGGTCTCCTTATTAGTTGGAAACAGGTCGATCTCGTAGCTCAGCTGGTAGAGCACAACACTTTTAATGTTGGGGCCCTGGGTTCGAGTCCCAGCGGGATCACTTCAAGGCCACCATTCGGTGGCCTTTTTATTCAATCTTCAAGTAACTCTCTAGTATTCAAGAAATCTTTCACCAAAGGTCAGCAAATCAACCCAAGCGGTTCGGAGACCGGTTCGGTTACCGCCATCCAAACCTACTTTTAGGTAACCGAATTTAATGCAAGGCTTTTTTGCAATTGTTTGAAGACGGCGGCTACAAACAATATTCGGTAACCTCAAATCACCACAAAATGAAAGTCAATCAATCAATGTCCATTCTGTTTTGGCTATTCAAAGCAAAAACCGGAAGTGATGGAAAATCTCCCATCTATTGTCGCATCACTATTGAAGGAAAAAGGGCTGAGTTTTCAACTGGCAAAAGAATTGAAACTGCCAACTGGGACGCCAGATCTGGCATTGCAAAGGGCAAGGAGGCGATAATGATTAATAAAGAGCTCACGAAAGTAAAATCAGACCTTCAACGTACCTACGATGGATTAGATGCTTTAAAACAGCGAGTCACTGCCGAGGTTCTCAAGAATACCTACCAGGGAGTTAGCCCCGAAAATAAACTAATGAGTGAAGCCTGGAAGGAATACAACTCCCTCCTTTTACAAAGAGTAAATGCAAAAGAGCCAACATTAGATTTAGATACACAGGAACGGTTTGTGATCACAGCAAATAAAGCGATGGAATTTTTTAAGCACAAATACAGAGTAGCTGATAAGATGTTGCGTGATCTCAAAGATTCCTTTGGTGACGATTTCTTTCTTTATTTGACAACTACCGGTGAACTGTCCAGAAATACTGCAATGAAGTACATAAAAAACACTAAGCAAATGCTACGTTGGGCTAAAAAGCAGGGGTATTTGCAGACTAACCCATTAGAAGGTTTCAAGTGTACCTATAAAGATCCAAAACGCTTACGCCTCACTTTAGAAGAACTAATTAGAATGTTTCACACAGAAATGCCGGTAAAACGATTGGAAGAGGTAAGAGACGTTTATGTTTTCGCATGCTTCACTGGCTATGCATATATGGATCTCTACAAATTGGAGCCGGAAAACGTCATCTATTGGATTGATGGCACAAAATGGCTAATAAAAGATCGCTACAAAGGCGATAATACTAAATGCAACGTTCCCTTATTCGATATCCCTTTACAGATAATTGAGAAATATAAAACACATCCTTACTGCCAGGCAAATAATAAGCTGCTTCCGGTCAACAGTAATCAACGATTCAATGGTTATCTTAAAGAAGTAGCCGCAATATGCGGTATAAATAAAGACTTAACCACACATACCGGTCGTCATAGCTTTGCCACTACAATTTTATTTGATAATGGCTGCTCACTTAGTGCAGCTGGTGAGATGCTCGGCCATGAGTCTGAACGCACCACAAAGATCTATGCAAAGACAACTGATGTTAGAATTGCAAAGGATATGAAAGAAGTCAAGGCAAATCTCGTGGAACGAATAAAGGAAATAAAACTGGAAGCTATTCAGGATGCTGCAATTGCTAATTGAACTGTAAGAGCATTTTCTATATTAAAAACAGGGAATTGATCCCTGTTTTTATTTTTCTCACGCAACTTTTTCTCTAGCTACAACTCCTAGTCTTTTAATTTTGGTTTTTGTCTTTTGCTTTATCATGTTTTTTTCTTCATGTACCCTATTTAAGTATTGATCATAAGTTGTCTCTTTTTTTAGCAATTGGACAATTTCAGCAGCCTGACAAATATCATGCACTCTGTACACACGATAACTATACCTGATAAAGATATTAGCTATACATGGCTTACCACTATTAGTGTAAACAGCTTGCAGGCCATATACTCTTGCATATTCAGGTTCATGTTTTCTGTCCGTGCTCCAAAGAATAATAAAAGAAGAAATCTCGGTGCAATTTTTAAGAAACAAAGTCTCAAAATGCCAGTGGTCCAGCCACAACCAATTCTCGATTTTCTCAATTTCTTCTTTAGTTAGCTTCGGTGGGGTTTTCATTTTTTTCATACATGTAGTTTTAAATGAAGAAATAATTTGACAGAATAAATTAATCAAATAGTTCTCAGTTTAATCCACAGTTTATCCTCTTTTGTAACGTTTGAAAAATGAAATCATCGCGAAAGAATTGTAAAGTCAATGGATTTCAACTAATCCTATATATGCCTTCTACATCCTCCCCCTCATCTTCCGCAACGAATTCACCATACCGATCAGCTTATCTTCCAGGGTGCGGATTGTTCCCATATCTGGATTACTCATCGAGTTGTATAAATATTGCCACGAAATATTTAGTTTTTGTTTGGAATGCCAGTTATCAGCTACATTACGGGCAACCTGCTTCATGCTTTTATTTTTAAGCAAGTCC
>VBAS01000235.1:32102-35426 GCA_005882975.1 Bacteroidota bacterium
TAGTGACACACAAGGCTTGACCTGTAGTTGACAGATTTCTTTGTGATGAAATGAGATCGTCTCTATTTTCTCAACAATGGTTTCACACTTGTTTATTTCAGTATGAATTAATTTGACAAAATAGTTCTTGAAGACTGGCAAATTAAAATCCATGTAAACAAGAAATATTATCAGCAAGGGATACTGAGATGCGGGAAACTCATTCTCTTTCAGGTCTTCGAGATCATTTATCAAAGATTTTAAATAAGATAGTTTTCTGTAAGTAAGTTTTGGCCTGTTCTCCATATTACAAAAAGACTGAATACTGTGAACTACCATCTCAATCAAATCCGCATCAAACCCATCTTTTAAAAGCCGCCTTTTTATCTTTATAATTCGTGGCCTTAAACTTTCTTGGAGATTCAAGATTGTAACAACAGAAACATTTTCATCATGATTAAAGTATTGCGGAAATTCTTCCCGGATAAAATAAAAAAGATCTTTTAGGATCGTCAAACATCTTTTATACAGTTTTGCTTCCAATTTCTCCCCTTCCCTTTCTATAAGGTCATTGGCTCCCTTTGGTAAAATAAAATCTACGATTACATTTTTAAGATTTGTTACTGCAAACTGATGCTGTTGAATATATAGTTTTCTGTAATTTTCTTTCGCATAACTATACGCAACTATTTTCAATCTCCTTTTGACTGCTTCTCTTTCATTTAACAATAAATCGTGCAATTGATCAAACCCTTTTTTTGTAAGTGATTTTGCTCCCAAAAAGTTCTTTGGATGTAGGTTCTCCCTTACCAGCACTTCCAATGTCTCAAGCTCGTAACACAAAGTCATAATTGTGATTATTTTTGCCACATAATCACAGCTTATTAATAATTTCTTAACCTTCATATGAAGAAAAGAAAAAAATTAGATAGCCAAACAAACTAAAGTAATGAGATACGTCTCAAAAGTTATGCAAGCGGTATTATTTTAAAAAGCCTAGGCTGGTTGTACTTGTAGCAGTTGTTTACAATATTGGCTATTCCTGTTTTAATGTATGCAAGCCCACGTATCACTGAATTTTAACTCTAGCTGTATCTGTAAGGTCAAGCGGACGTTCTACTGCTAATAACTTTGCAACGTCATTCTTATACCTTATCGTTGGATCAATACTATACTTTGTATAAAAAAATGCTGCTGAAACATTCCCTGCCTTATATAAATGCACAACCTTTAGCAGATCACCTTTGTCATTTAGATAAAAGCAATTATAAAAATTTTCAGGTACGTCTTCATTCGATGAATTATATATTCCCAATAAGTGACAGCCTAACAAGTCCGAAGGAATTGTGCCAGGTTTCATGTTTTCTAACTTTGAAGGCCTAAATAATTCAACTGTATTGTCAGGCGGATTAGACTTAGACTTATATACGAATCGAATGGGAGTATCTGTTTTATATAACTGCGCCTGTATTCTGTCTCCGATATCAAAAACTTTAGGCTTATATGAAGCGGGATCAATTTGATCTCGGACAAGTTCATCCTTATGAAAATGATAAACATAATGAAACTGATTAAAATTTCTTTCAATCAAACCACTGTACTCCTCTTTATTCTCTTTAATATCACAAGAAGATAAGAGCAGAACATGCACACAAAATGCAATCAAATATTTATACACAAATATTTTTTTTTCTATTTCCGCGATGAGCTTCCTTTTGATCTATGTAAAGGTATTCGAATAGACAGTCTCGTCCTTTCAACAAATTTTATTTTACAAACACGGAATTCGCAGCTGCCCAATTAGTACCATTTGTAAGTGAAGTAACAACTCCATTTTTCCAAACTTTTGCAACATCTTTCGTCCCATTATTTTCATATCCTGCTACATATACATCCGATCCCGAAACATATACTGAGCGAACCTCTGCATTATTTGTTCCGTCGGTCAAAGACGTTCCTACTCCGTTTTTCCAAATTTTTGCAACAAACTTCGTCCCGACTTTTTCTGATCCTGCTACATACACATCAGTTCCGGAAACAAAAACAGAATAAGCAGAAGATGTGTTTGTCCCGTCTGTTAAAGATGTTGCTATTCCGTTTTTCCAAATTTTTGCAAGAGTAATTGCGCCAGGTTTTTCTACACCAACCGCATACAGATCACTACCAGAAGCAAATACTGAATAGATGACGCCATAGACGTTTGTTAACGTTGTTATAGTTCCATTCTTCCAAGTCATTGCATTAGAAATATTCATTGGTGAAAAATTGACGCCACCGATAAATACATCTGCACCGGAAACATAAACTGAACTTGCAAAACTTGATGTGGTACTACCTGTGAAAGGAACGGATGTGCCATTTTTCCAAAGTCTTGCAACACGATTGGTTGGCAGGTCTTCTTCGCCGGCCACATACACATCTGCCCCTGAAACAAATACGGAATAGGCATAAGTACCTGGAACATTCGATAATGTTGTAGCTGTACCGTTTTTCCAAACTTTAGGGAGAGCGCCTGAAGCATTATTTTCATATCCCGCAACGTATACATCTGAGCCCGTAACAAACACAGAATAACCCATTGCGTTAAAGTTGCCATCCGTTAAGTTAGTAGGTGTTCCGTTTTTCCAAACTTTTGCAACATTCTTTGTTCCATTACTCTCAATGCCTGTTACATATACATCAGGTGTTGATGTTGGATCATCCGGTGAATTACTTTTCTGACAGCTTAATACTGTAATGCTTAACAGGAATAAAAAAAATAAAGTTCTCATGGTACGTATTGTGTGTTTTAGAAATTAAGCATCGGAAGAATACCAAAAATAAGACAGCAACATTTATTGATCGGATACAATTTATATTCCTTAACATTTTTGAACGTCATCCACGATTTACTGAAAGTATATATTTTACTTCTCAATTATACATGAATACTTCGTCCACCAATGGCACTTGCCTTGCCAAACTGATTGAAACAACTGTTGCTATCTAAATGGATTAACTTGCTTTCATCAACAAATGCTCTTATTAATTGATCTGTTCCTTCATTTAATGTGCCAAGATGAAGATTGCCGTATTGACAAATGTTGCCAATGATATTTTGCCCTTTGTCCATAAAATGAAAGTAAGGCAATGATGCGTTACAGCGTGTCAACCACGAAAGATGTTTAACAAACGATACCAACTCTGAATTTTCAACCTGTAAAGCACCATTAAAACGTTTTCCAATTTTATTGTCAACCAAATATTGTTGTGCTTCTTGAGCAGGTTTATACTCATTATCCTGGTGAAGCCAAGCCAATTCTGTGTCGCCCAGGAAGATTAAATTGTCATAACCAAGTTGCTTTG
>VBAS01000235.1:35454-36956 GCA_005882975.1 Bacteroidota bacterium
TTGAACGTTTTTGAAGTAAGTGTCAGTATGTAACTTTTGAAAACCTTTGGATAGAAAAATATTTCTTCATCTTTGTTATAGTCGTACTTACGTAAGGGGAAAGATGGATACTTTTTTAAGCAGTCTTGTCGGTTAATTTTAATTAGCATTGTGTGTCAAATAGCATTGTTGGATGTATGTATCAATTCTTCCATTTCATAAAATCACTATAGCACAAATGTAATGTATTGCATAAAAGTTTGAAGAGTGTCAACAACAACATCCGGTTGTCCGAATTGTTATCTTCTAAGAACTCTTCGTTGAACGTAATCTTCCGGCCATATTCTTACTCTATAGTAATCGTCACCTGAATCGCCGTCCACACTCGATAAATTTGATGAGTATACTCGCACTCGGTATGTCACAGGCGGAAGTTCCAATTCGATTATTGGAATCTTGTCCAAACATGCGAATACCTGTAAAATACCGCTTGGCAATATGAGACTTCCTTCAACAACATGGTCATACGTAGATAGATCTTCTTCTGTCGGCGCTGTATCCAACGTGTGTATGTCGCCATTAACATGGCCATAGCATTCAGTTCCGACTCCTAAAATTCCTTCTTCAATTGCAAGTTTATCTTCAGATGCTTGCGCTGACCAAAAGTCGTCAGAGTCTGTCCTAAAAGGAGACGATTTATCGACGATATAGAATTGATGATGACTTGTCCAAAAGTCAAGTTTGATTAGATCCATTGTGCTGAATTACATTTATTGATCGGATACAATTTACATCTGCCACAAATCGAATGGTATGCTTTATACAGGCTAATCAAGGATGTTTTTAATCATTGCTTCAATTTTTTCTGAGGTCAAACCTACGCTAACAATTTTTCCATCTTTGTCAAGTAAATAACTTGCGGGAACACTTTCAATACCATAATATTTGGCCATTTCGCCGTCGAAAGCATTTGGATCAATTAATTGCGGCCATAGAAGTTGATCTTTTGCTATGGCTTGCTTCCACTGTTGCTTATCCCTGTCTAAAGAGACGCCGACAATTACAAAATCTTTGTCTTTATACTTTTTATAAAGAACATTTAAGTCAGGATGCTCTGCTCTGCATGGACCGCACCAGGATGTCCAACATACAATTAAAGTATATTTCCCCTTGAATTGTTTTGTATCTATCTCATTACCGCTGCTGTCTCTCAAGACAAAATCCTGAAATCCTACTCCGACAGCATAGTTTTTTGATTTGTCCAACTGATTGAGTTGGCTTTTAACGGTTTTCGCTTCAAAGGTTTTATTAAGGGATGTATCTATTAAACTGTTTAGTTCTTTCACTTGCGAATATGATAGGGTAGACGCCTTACCTAATAGATACATGCTTACTTTATTTTTCGGATGCTTTTTTATGAATGCAGCAAGCTTTTGATAATAGGCCTCTCTTTTTTCTCCATCATTTGCTTTTGACTTTTTCAAGTTTAAGAGCCAGGCTTCAAAATCGCTTTTCAATTTATC
>VBAS01000235.1:36977-43725 GCA_005882975.1 Bacteroidota bacterium
ATCCTTTAACACTAAGTATGCCAAGCATATTCAACGTGTCCTGTCCGTTGTTGGTAATATCCATCTTTGTCGTGCATTTTATATAAGTATGGCTATTATCAATGTAAACATCACTGATGAAGGATTGCTGATCCATGTGCAATCTTGCTTGAATGGGCATGGTTGCTTTCCCTTTAAAATAAAACTTCCCGTCTTTTATCTCGGAACTGATACTATCTTTTTGCTTATAAGTGCCATCAAAGAAAAGATAGATCTTACTGTTGAAGTTGCCTGTAATAGTTCCAAAGATCTCGAAAGGCCTGTTTTGGCAGAATGAAAACAGCGGTACCAAAAGAAATACAATACTCAATTTAAAGTCTCTCATAGTTACAAATCCTTATTTGGTGTAATAAAGATATACTTTGGAAGTTTGCTGGCGGATGAAACTAATAGCATTTGGATATTTATTGATCGGATACAATTTATATCTCCAACATTTCGCCACAAGCACACAATTGCTTTCTACTGAATAAATTTAAACCTATTGACAACATCAAAAAATTGTTTGTAATTTTCTTCTGTGACATTATAAAGTAATATTGTCGCATTACTCTTGACAATAATAATATTTCTCCTTTCTTTAAATTGTCGGGGAGTTCGAAAACGTGATTTGGTCTGTAACCTGATTTAAAGCCACTAAGTCTACCGCCATCTTCTGTTGTCTTCATTTTGATTTTTGCTTTTACAATGATTAAGTCGTCTTTCACCATAAGATGTAAGATGAAATGTTTGAAGATTTTAGTAGCACCTAAGTTTGAAGTTATTTGTATATTATGCATAATCAGCAGGCCTTAGTCCCAATTGGGCAAGTTCATAGTCATTTGCAATTTGCAGTTTTTCAACTGCGCCGCAATTTTCACATTTTTTAGGATCACCATCATAAACTCTATCCATTTTAATGCCTAAGGGATCGGTGAACTGTGTGAAAACTAAATCGCAGATTGCAAATACCTTTTTGCACTCGTTGCAAGAAAATAGTTCTAAATACCCTTCACCCTTACAACACGGGCATCTTTGTTTAAGTATCCTAACAGGAATGCTTGACTTTAACTTCATTTTACTTCATTCTTTTTTATAACTACTTCTTAACCGTGTTGATCAAATTTCTAAATCGCTAAGAATTTTTTAAGGTCAGTAATAAGTTCATCATCGGTTACATTTCTACCTTCTTTAATAACAATTCCCTTGTTACTGCCTGTTTCTTCGATTAATTCCAAATCATAGTCGAATTTTATTTGTTTTTCGTTGAGGTAATTATAATTAGAAACATAAACAAGTTTATTTTTCTTTCGTATGCCTATCGCACAAAGATCCGCTTGCCAATAATCAACAATTTCGACCAAATCTAAATTAACCGACAGACTTATTTTATCTAATAATGCTACTATGGTTTTATGTTTATTCATCACTTTATAAGACGATTAAAAGCGTTTTTGATATTCAATTGGCCGAGCAACACAAAAGTATAGTTTAAAACTTTGCAGTAGGAAATGTCGCTGTAAACCGTATGCCACCCGAACATTTATTGATCGGATACAATTCATATCCATAAACATTAACCGCCGTCTCTTTGTTTATCGTATTTATGAAGATTCCAATTTTTTCTAATTGTTTTGCCTTGATTAAAATCGTCTAACCAAAACTTTTGAGAATTTTGGTTTAGATTTAAATTGTCAGGCAAGTAAGTTAGTTTGTCATATGGGGAAAGCCAAAATTCAATAAATTCTCCTATATACTTACGATATTCAATACCAATAACACCCAATTTTTCTTTCAGTATTGATAATTTGTTTAAAGTATCAAATGGATTATTGTCCGTAAAAATTTTTTCAACCGCAACAGAAGTATCATTTACATGGTCTTGCCCTTGATTATCAACAAATGTAATTCTGAATATTTTGTCTTGGTACATATCAATATTGAACTGCCAAAATTTTGATGTATCAAACGACAAACTACAATGGAAGTCCTTTGTAAAAGTATAAGGTTGATAAAATCTTAAATAGGATGTGTCCTTTTTTGTTTGATAGAGGCAAGTATATTCAGTACTGGCACTTGTTGAAAGGTTTGTCCAAATTTCATAGTCGCCACGAATTCCAAAATTCCATTTGTGAAAAATTTGAATTGAATTACTATCAAGCAAGTTTGTAATTTTTTTAGCTTGGTTTTGAATATTACTGTCAGAAAATTTTGGATCACTGCATCCTGTCAAGAAAGCCAGAAGTAAAATCGTTGCTATGTGTTTAAGTCTATTCACTTTGTTGCGGGTGTTTAGTTAGTCAGTAAAAACTGTATTCATATCGTCCTGATAATGATTTTGTTTCTTCTTTAATCAAATACGTCCTGCTAATTAAACTTTTCTTATTCTTTACTGTTTCATATTGACGTTCTTCATTCATATGTGTTTTTCCAAAAATATCATCGAACTTGGTTATTCTTGTTTCCATCACACTACTATCACTATAAGCATACTGATTTACATTGAAAATATTGCTTTGGTGCATTTGCATTTCACCTACAAAATCTTCCTTTTGAAATCTTGCTTTTCTAATTAAGCGTTTCTGCTTGTCATAAAAAAACTGTCAACATAGCGTTCATCTTTTTTGCCGATCATTTGCTTTTTCGCAATTAACTGTGAAAAATTGTTGTAATAAAAATTCTCAACATTTATCAATTTGAATAACCTTTCAACTATCGGAAAGTCCTTATTTACTTCAAATGGATAGTTATATGTTGAATAGTATAAAACCGCAGTGATCTTGTTTGATTTGTCATAATAGAAATTTGCAAAATCTGCCTCTGATTTACCGGCAAATGAACTTTGACGGCATGATGCATAAAAAGAAATATGTCCTTCTTTGTTATAAACGTATTTGTGTATTTGATAAGGATATTCTTCTCCGTTGTCTTTTATACTATACTTCACTTCAATAAGAGTGTCTTTATTGTTAAGATATTTTGTGTAATTTTTAGTGTCACCATTTATGTAGTACCATAAAATTTCTCTGCCTAATGTATCATATTCATAGATTGAATTTAAATGAGGAAATGAAGCATTGGTATAGTTCGAAGTTTTTATTTTGTTTTTCTGAATAATGGTATCAACTAAATAGTAGTGGTCAAATTCCACAATCTGTGCAAAGGCATTGTTGATAATAAAGAGGCTTATTGTAAAAAGTGTTATTCGCATTCAAATGTCAGATTGAATAATATTTTTTAGATCATCAATTTACCCTATCCATCTTACTTAAAAAGTATTTTGCAGATCCTTGAATAAAATAAAAACTTGATCCAACTGCTGTCATTTGTCCTGTCTGCTTAGTACCGTTAATCTTAATTACCAAATTCTGTTTATGATTACTTAAGTCCAAGATCATGCATTGTTTGCTTTCTATAGTCGATGGTAAAAAGTCACCAAAAGGTAAATCTGTTCTTATAAAAATTCTATAGTCTACATGAAAGGTGTCAAGTCTGCTCTGTTTAACAATTGCAAACACAGAATCAACAGGTGCGAACTGTCTTTGATATGATTTTAATTGCGATGAAGTAACGCCAGGATTGTCAGTTCCCCGCTTTATCATACGTTCTAATGATTTAATTTGTTTCTTTAAGCCTTTTCGTTCTGACGTTAAATGTTTCATGAATAGATCGTGGTCTAAAAGTATCGTGGCTTCGTCAAAATGGAGAGCAACTGCCCTTTTAAATGAAAGGTCAGCTAATTCAATTGTGTCGCTATTAGTTATTTGATACGAATCTATCTGTGCTTGTGCAGAATTTATTACTGCAATTGATAATAATATAAAAAGAATTGTTTTCATTGGTTATTACATGCAACTATAAATATACAATTAGGCGTATGATAAAACCAACACTATTTAGCAACTAAATTTTGTTCTAAAAGATCAACCAAAATCTTCAAATCAACATCATTGTCTTTTTGGTTGTGATAAACTATTTTCCCTGATTTGTCAATCAAGATCAATTTGGGTATAGCACCCATGCCGCCGTAGGAATTAATCAGGCTGATATCATTATAAATGTTTATCCAATTCATTTTTTGCTTGGCTATTTGATCCTTAACTAAAGAAATATTGGTTGGATATGCTATCGATATAATTTCTAACTCTTCAGAATATTTTTCTCGCAGTCTACTGAGAAATGGCATTGCCTGAATACAAGGCACGCACCAGGTTGCCCAAAAATCAAGCAATACATACTTTTTGCTTTTAAAGGAAGCCAATTTAACGCTGTTTCCATTTATGTCATTGGAAGAAAATTGTGCCGCAACGTTTCCTTTTTTAGTTTCCAATTTTCCAACTACTAATTGCCTAAAGGCATGGCCTTCGATACTATTTTTAAAAGAGGGAGGGAAAGTGGTGTCGAAAATTGAGAGAATTGAATCCAAAGGAAGACCTGAATATTGGGCATTGCTTCGGTAATACCAAAATGAAAAATATGAATTGCCTGTCTTCCTAATGTATTCAACAATCTTTACGTAAGTTCTGCGATCCATTTCAAAAAATTGGTCTTGCAAGTCTTTATGATTACCATCAAAGATCTCCTTTTCGTATTTTTCAAAAAACTTTTTAACATCAGCCGTTTCAGCAGCTGCAAAAGTGTCCATCTTTTCTCTTTCCGATCTGAAATCATATGCATTTGTAAGAACATATCGATCAAGAGGCGAAGAATCTTTTACCACTGGCAAGAAGGTGATCTTAGCATGCTTTTCATCAACGAAACAAAAATTGTGATGCAACCCGTTTTTAGATTTTGGCAAACTAATAATGATTGCTGCATACTTGGAGTAAAAAAAGTCCGATAGCGTCACCTGTTTATTATCTGCTATTTTGAACGGAACGGTCGTCCGACCAAGTCCATTATCAATTTGAATTCTAAGGTCAGTCAAGTTTAGTGTATCAGGAAAAGAAAGGACAACTTCCAATTTCTTCTGACCAAACATGCAAGATGAAATGGTTATTGCAAAAGCAACCAATGCAAAAGACTTCAGCATAACTAAAACTGATTTAGTTTAAAAATAGCATTTATTTATTGGTATTTTGTCATTGGCGAATTGCCTTTACAACCAAGTCTGAAGAGATACGAACGGCATTGACCAAAAGGCACTCAAAGTTTGAATTACAATTCCACATGACACTGCTTAGGTCGTAGGCATTTTTAACATTGAAACTTTGTGATTCGATTTCTTTCTCGACTGTTACCTTGTCTTCGTTTGTTGAGTAGATACAAGTCGACATCTTCAATGAACTCAAAGGATCGATTCTGACAGTTCGAATATTTTTAAAATAAACTATGTAATCTGCTTTTATGCTATCGGCCAACAACTTTAAAGACAACACATCAGTTTTTTGATTTGGCCATTTCAATTACTTTTACATCATGCGCCATTGCATATACTCCATTACTCTTTTGATAATTATTGAAAAGAAAGTCGCAAATGCCTGTGGAGTATTCGGAAAGAAAATAGTAATATTTATAATCAATGATCTGCTTTAGGCTTTCAAGAGAATAAAGATCAACAGATGAATATGTAAATCCTGAAGGAATTGATTTTTTGATGGCCGCCAAAGAGTCAATTGAAATATTTCTGCATACAAGGCCTGATTTTATTTGATGGAGTTCGAAGGTATCCTTTTGAGAGTTAAATGATTTATCTATAATAGCAGTATCAGGTCTGAGAACAATAAGCGTAAACGGTGTCCGATCTCCTTTTTGACCAATTGAGGCTAGGTGAATTGAAAATAAAATCAAGGTGATGATCAGTCGCATGAATGTGATAAAGGTAAAAACTTTTGTTAGTTTTACTTGTCTAAATCGAATTTATATCCTTTACAGAATTGGTGTTTATAGACATGTTTCTCATTTACAAAATCAATCACATTATTATTCTTCAATTGCCTACTCTCATCTAAGTTTCGATTTTATAAGATTCAGATCCTTTTTTATCGGTAAAAAAAATATACATCCCTGACATATTATCCAGACCAAAGGCATAAACAAGTCAACGTAATCGATTACTTCATTTGATATAGCAAGTTTTAAAAACTGATACAAAAAACTATCCACATAGTTAATTCAACAAGTAAATTCGTCTTGCCCGTAATTGTCACATCTGTTCCTGAATAAATTTCTGAAACTTCAACCCTGTAGTCTGTTGAAAGAATTTCAACTAAAAAAAATATCTTAAGATCGAAAATAGTATTTCCTGCATAAAATTTTTGCCTTCTTACTAGATTGCGGATCTCTTCTTCGATTTCAGATCTTGATTTTATAGAAAGAAAGTTAATTTTTCTTTTTAGCATAATATAAAAATAATCAGTTTATATACTACTGGCATTTGACCGGGAATCAAACTGATGCTTGTTCCTTAAATAGTTTATTTATTCTTGGTTGTATGATCCAAATGCCTATTGGATAAAACCATATCAACAAGAATTCCCCTGCAAAATCGCCAAACTTCACAGGTCTTTGTAGCTCTACAGCTTTTAATGCCTTTGCATTAAAATACAAACAATAAAAAATGCAAAACATACTGAACAGGTGAACCGGAATGATAAAACCGAAAAGTGCGAAGTTTGGTGTTACTTCATTCGTAATTGTATAATTAATTACGAACACAATAAAAAAACATATCGCCAATATATAAATTAGAGGAATGAATAAAAAGATTTTGAACTTTGTAAGGTTCATT
>VBAS01000235.1:43769-46384 GCA_005882975.1 Bacteroidota bacterium
AATTATCATTACCAATATCATTGTAATCGGAATAATAAAAATTATCGTAGCGAAATCTGAAAACGGATCTTCAGATGTGATTGTTGTAACTATAAGCACTATCTGCATAATTATAGGAGCACCTAAAGTCAAAATAAAGAGTTGCCAATGTTTTAATAGAAGCAGGAATTTCATAATTTCATTTTTCTTTTTTTTATCATCGTTAGTGTTCATTTCTAACAGTAAGTAGCGAATAGAAGGACAATTGCGATGCAAATAGCGACTCCAAAAAAAATAGGTCCAAAATTATAATCCAAATAATCAATATCATGTTTATGACCCCATAATATTTCCTTATATGTTTTTCTTTTCTTTTTTTCTTTCCAGGGTTGGAAAAGCCATTTAACAAACGCCCCTAATATCGCAAGAAAGAAATTCATAATTAGATCCTTATTATGCTTTTTTAATTTTATAAATGACCTTTATGTCGGTAGGGTCATCAGGAGTTACTTCTTTTGTGTCAACAAGAATAGATCTTTCTCATTTCACAGGGTTTGATTGGCGGCAAATTTATACGCGGCATCTCAAGAAAAAGCATCTGATAAAAATATTGATGCCGGTTAAGGAATACGATCGGGTCACCTTTTTCTGATTCTTTCCAAATTATTGGTCCGCATTAAAATTTATTGATCTCGGTTATCATTTACATGACAAGGAGATCATGGCAAATTCGTTAAGCATCATTTATCTACATTTGCAGCCCTCAATCAAAAATCGACTGTCGGAGAACACAATTTTTTTTAGACACTTGGTGACAAAAACCAATAACGACACGTACGAAATCACAAACTCAAAGAGGCAAGCATTATCAGTAGATCACTCACGATAAAATTTTTAACCTTGTTTATTGGCAGCTTCCTGCTGCTAACACCTCCTTTATTTTCACAATCTCCAATAGTAGAATGGCAAAAATTATTAGGCGGTAACAATGGCGAATATCCTAACTCAATTGAACATACTTCAGATGGAGGCTTTATTGTTGCCGGTATTACGGAGGGCCCGGACAATGGTGATATAACGGGTTATCATGGTAACCCTAATATCGATGATCTGTGGGTAATAAAATTTGATAATGCTGGAAACATGATGCTTTGGAGGACTTTTTCAGGAAGTAGGAGGGTACATCAAACAACTTCCGGACGGAGGTTATGTACTTGCAGGATCATCTTCATCTGTAAGTTGCCAAACGGGTGGCCCGCATGGTGGACTTGATTTTTGGGTTGTAAGGTTAACTAATACTGGAAATATTATTTGGCAAAAATGGTTTGGCGGTAGCCAGAATGAATATTGTTATTCACTGGATCTGGCGGCGGATGGAGGTTTTTTAATAGCAGGAGAAACTGAATCATCAAATGGAGACGTATCAGGATACCATAATTCACAGGATTTCTGGATCATCAAGGTCGATAGTAATGGAAACCTCGTTTGGCAAAAATGTTTGGGTGGCAATAATGATGAAATATGCTTTTCAGTACGGTCAACAAATGATGGAGGATGTATTGCTGCGGGACACAGTTACTCAAATGACGGGGACGTGAGTGGTAACAAAGGTTCAAGTGATTACTGGTTGGTAAAGCTTAGTAGTACAGGAAATCTTCAATGGCAAAAATGCTTAGGTGGTACACAAGCTGACCAGGCAAGAACAATAGAATTAACGGTAGATGGAGGTTATATAGTTGCAGGAATGTCAAGTTCGAATAATAACGATGTTTCAGGTAATCATAACGGTCCTTCAGGCGGATCAAGTGATTTCTGGGTGGTTAAACTTAACAGTGTTGGTGTTATACAATGGCAAAAATGTTATGGAGGCGATAAAAATGAAATTGCTTATGCAATAAGGACCACACCCGACGGAGGATTTGCAATAACAGGTACAGCGGAATCAAATAATGGTGATGCAGGCTGTAACGCAGGGTGGATTGATTTATGGGTGATTAAAATAAATACTAGCGGTTTACTTCAATGGCAAAAAAGTTTGGGTGGAAGTATATTTGATGGTGCTTATTGCCTGGATATTTTGAATGATGGAAGTATCGTTTTAGGCGGTTCTACTTGTTCACCACAAATAACAGGATATCATCCTCAATCCGGAATCGGGACTTGTAATGATTACTGGATTATCAAATTATCAGCCCCGGTAAGTATTCCTCCTGCTCCAATTGTTTCAATTAGCCCAACTATTGTTCAAGTATGCAATGGCGGTACTGCCACATTAACTGCTAAGACAATTTATGGAGGAGATAAAGCTGTTTATCAGTGGACAAAAAATGGTATGCCTGTTGGAAACAGTAGCCCTTATTATACTGCAAGTGATTTTCTTAATAATGATGTTATTACTTGCACCGTTGCCCGCAATGAAAGTTGCTTGTCGGGATCGGCCACCGGTAGTGCAACGATTACACTCTCCGTAAATAATTCGGTTATTAACCCACAGGTAACGATCGCGGCAGATAATTCATTGCTTTGTCAATGCTCTTCCGTTACATTTACTGCATCTGTTAGCAACGGGGGAAACCAACCGGATTATCAATGGAAAAAAAATGGATTGAATGTTGGATCCAGTGCAAATGTTTATG
>VBAS01000235.1:46418-48586 GCA_005882975.1 Bacteroidota bacterium
TGTGTTTTAAGTGATATTTCAGGTTGTGTGATCAACGGATCGGTAACATCAAATTCAATACAAGTCAATACAACAAATATATCACCTGCTGTTGCTATTGTTTCGTCAGCAGATACAATTTGCGAAGCATCAGTAATTACCTTTACAGCAACGGCTCAAAATTCAGGAACTACTCCGTTATATCAATGGAAGCTCAATGGTACCAATGTAGGGACAAACAGTAGCACTTATTCGAACTCGCAATGGACGGATGGAGATGTTGTCAGTTGTGTGTTAACTGCAATCCCGGCTTTAAGCTGTTCTGGTTCGACGACTGCTGTTTCTAATCCAATAAAAATAACTGTAAAAAGCAAACAGCCTCCATCTGTAAACATTGCTACTCCCAGCCAAACTATTTGCACCGGGAGCGCAACGACATTCACTGCTGCTGCAGTTAACGCAGGCGTCCTTCCATTCTATCAATGGCAAGTAAATGGAAATAACACAGGAGGCAATAGTAACACGTATTCAACTTCGTTGTTGGTAGACGGAGATATAGTATCCTGTTTAATAGCAACGGATCCAAACTATAATTGCGCTGCGGTCTCAAATGCCACATCTAATCAGATTATAATGACTGTTGTGAATGCGCTGCAGCCAACGATTAGTATTAACGTTTCCGCGAATGACATTTGCGAACGATCACAGGTGACTTTCACGGCTAATATCCAAAATGCCGGGCCGAATGTATCTTATACGTGGAAGGTGAATTCAGCAAATGCTGGCAGCAATACAAATTCATTTGTCAGCAATAATTTAAAAGATGGTGACCAGGTTTATTGTATGCTGGATCCTGTAGGAACAAATTGCGCAACCGGGCCGGTTAACTCCAACGTGGTTACAATGTTAGTAAATGCGCTGCCGGTGCTATCAATAATGCCGGCTGATACCTTTGTATATTCAGGCAACACCGTACAACTTAATGCATCATCTTCTATTAATCTTGTCTCATATTCCTGGAGTCCTTCCAGCTTGCTGCAATCAACTATAACGCTAGCCCCCAAAACTGTTCCACTGAATAATGATGCTTTGTTCACGTTTCAGGGAGTAACTAATAAAGGGTGCATGGCTGCTGTCACGGCATCTGTAAAAATTTTGAAACAATTTTTTATGCCGGATGCATTTACGCCGAACAATGATGGACTAAATGATTTATTTCGAGTTCCGCCAAATGTGTCTTTAAAGCTTACCGAATTCTCAGTATATGACAGGTGGGGTAATAAGATCTTCACAACTGGTGATGTTAGAAGGGGATGGGATGGTAACTATAAAGGTGTAAAACTTGGTTCCGGAGTATTCGTTTATATAGTAAATGGTTCAAATGAAAAAGGATCCGTATTTATGAAGGGAACGGTTTTTTTAATTAGATAATTTATAAATTGAGCATGCAATGAGCAATAAAATATTTTCTCAGTTACACCGGAATAAATATACGCCGTACTCCGGTTTTAATTCTTAAAATGGATTCATATAGGAATTGCGCACTATATTTCTTCATGCACTTTTTTATTCATCACGTTATTAAATCGATTGGAACGATTGAAATCATTCATAACCTGTGTCTCTATTTTGAAACTTGACAATTTTATTGACTCTTGGTTGGACAAACCAAACGCCTAAAGGGAAAAAGAGGATTAAAAAAATATCTCCCAGAATTTCATTAATACCAACATTTTTCGTCTGCTCGATACTATTAAGAAGTTTTGCATTAAAATAAGAGCAATATAAGTAACAAAAAATAGCGATTAGATGCAGCATTACGAATCCAATTGCCCAAGCACTTTCAAATACAGTATCTACTTTAATAAATGCAAATAGGAGCAAGAAAAAAATGAAATAAAATATGAGAAAGAAAAATGAGATCTTAAATCGAGTAAGATTGAAGCCTTTCTGTTTAATTCTAAAGAGATAAATTCCTATTGAATAAATCCAAAATGAATATACAAAATATGCGGGCAAAGAAATCAGGGCAATCAAATATCGCTGTCCTTCTGAATTCATAATTTTCTCAAACAAAAAAATCTGAAGAATGCCCGGACCAAGGTAAAAAAGCAGAAATAATTGCCAATGTTTGAGCAAGAGTATGTTTTTCATTGTTAATGAAAAATAGACATTTTTTCACTTGTTTT
>VBAS01000235.1:48696-49243 GCA_005882975.1 Bacteroidota bacterium
CACTCGCACATTTATTGATCGGATACAATTTATATCCGTGTCGATAGGCAGTTGGTTGTTTTTTAAAAATTTCATTTGAAGTTTGTGTTAACTGCCGTTATCTGTCAACTTGATCTTTGAATATATCTAAGTAGGCGTCAATCATACTATACCAATAACTACTACTGCCTTTATTAAACATGTTGCCATCTTTGAAATATGCATTTTCACCCACAAGATAAAAAGTCCAATTAGTGCCGTCAGGTTGAACGAATTGAGCAAATACCGGCTTCCCATTATGGAAAATTATTTTTTCACTATAGTTCTTTGATTTGTTGATAACAGAAATCTTCTGAACTGCTCGGTCTTGTCTCAAGAAGAAGATGTCACTTGGTGTACCACCTTCATTCAATAAGCCACTTTTTAAAGTGTCCAATGCTCCGATTGAAGATGTTGAATCTACTTTAGTAACAATTGAGTCAATACGCCTGAAAACTTCAGTATCCTGAACTTTTGCATAAGAACCTACGAGCAGTGTTAATGTGAGTATGAATATTTTCAAAATTTA
>VBAS01000235.1:49267-52783 GCA_005882975.1 Bacteroidota bacterium
ATATTGCGGTTTTTTGATTCCCCAAATGGATTCTCATTGCCATAAAGTACTCACTCCCACATTATGATCGGATACAATTTATATCTAAACATTTTGAAACATGTCAAAGGTATATCGATGAGAATATATTCTTCAGCTATAATAGCGGAAAAATTCCTTGTTGCCTGTAGTAACTATTCAAGGTTTATTTTGATACCTGTGCTAAGTTGCAAATATGTGTGAGGCAATGAAATTGGTTTTTCATCCTGACTAAAAAGGTAAGGATCGTTAGCGACAGTATTTACTATTGAATAAGAGATAGAACCAATTAGAAAAGCCTTCTTGCTTAATTTATACTCAACGCCTGCGGCGGAATTAATAGAAAATCCTAGCCAATAATTCTTTTTAAAGGCAGGGTAGCGATCTTCATATTTTACATTCAATAAAAAGTTTGAAATAATATTGCCCTTAAGAAAGACACTGCATTTACTCCCCCGTAGAAAATAAAAGCCAATTCCAATCGGCAGTTGTATTATGCGCTGAGAAACTGTATTTGTTACAAAACCAAATAGATTCGAACTGGTATAAGGAGGAGGATATAACCTATGATCAACAAAAACCTTACAATCGAGTTTTCTAGAGATATAGCCAAATCCCCCCTCAAAAAAGATTCTATTTGACAAGTTATATTGTAGTAATGAAGTAAAGCCAATATTAAAAGAATTTTTCGTGTATGTGTCTTCCCACCTGAATGAATATTGATTTTTGTGAAAAGTAAGTTCCGGCTGCAATAGAAAAGACATCTGCCATTTATCAATCTTTTGAGCTGAGACGATAAATGATTCAGTAAAAATTACTAAAAAAAAGATGAGACGCATGAAATTCATGACAATGAAAATATTTTAAATGTGACATGAAGTTACTTTCTGAAAACTTATTGGCAAGCAGTCATATCACTTATATAGAAAACCCCATCACAGATGTTATGCCAGGGCAATTTCACGCTGATCCAATTTGTATAACGCATATTGAATGATTCATTGTCTGCAGGATTTCTTTTCCGAAAGGCTCTGAAATCTACAAAGCCATAACTTACTTTTTTATCAGCCAACCAAGATTCTAAACCGTCTTTCTCAGGCTTTGGAATATTATATTTATTTGATGACGTAATTCTTCCCGTCTCTCCCTGCAGTCCTGTAAATCCAATTACGTATGTTTTATCCTGCATAATCGGATCACTTGTAAAAAGATAACCCATAGAAGAAGGTTTGGCAAATTTTTTCTTCAATAACCTTGAATCGCTTTTTACAATATGCGAATTTGCTGCCCATATGATTATTTTTTCGTTAGGATACTTATATGTGCATAGCCATTGCAAATTGCTCGCCATCTTTTTATCACGGATACTGTCTGCAAGAAAATAATCCTTATTCAACGCATATATCATTTGGTCACTAATGGCTTGCAAACTTGAAAGTGTTTGCATTTCAAAACTATTTAGATTGTCCGTATCAAGAGAAAGTTGTTGAATGATTAGGTCTACCAATGTACCGAGATCTGAAAACATTTGAATAGTTGAATCTGATTTGATATACTTTCCGCCATAGTAGAAGTTATGGACAGAATTGATGGTATTCTTGAATCGGCTCATATTCTTTTCATCTTTCGAAAAAGTAATTCCCTTGCTTGTAATGTAGTTCCTAAGATTCAATTCAAGGTTTGCTACACTATACTTTCCTACTAATTGATCATCAAACCCGGCCAATTGAAGCCTATTGTTACCATCATACTGTTCCACCAAATATTGGACTACTGGTTTAAATTGCTGGCATAATGTCCATACCTTAAAGACATTATCTATGATTGTTGATTCGACCTGCGAAGGATTCAGACTTATTGAATCCCATACTTTGTTAAGTGCATAAAAGTCACTTTCAAAAGCAAGCACATTGAATCCTAATTTCTCGTGCAAATACTTTATAATCCTGCATTTCGCAAGAAACGTTCTGCTGTCTCCATGATCCTGCTCACCTAACATAACGATTTTGGAATTGCCAATTGCTTTACCAAGCAAATCAAAATCGGAAAATAAGGTGTCGTTTGGATCAATAGATCTTACCTGAACCACCGAATCTTTAACATAACGTTCCATGTTGGCCTGAGAATAAACAAAAGACAATTTGCATAAAACGAGTAGCAAAAGGCCGGGGAATCTTTTATAGAACTGTTGAAAATTCATAATCAGTTTAATAGTTCGTAGAATAGTCCTTTTGTTTTTCCGAAGGCTCATTCGGGAAGAATGCTGCTGATACCTTAGTGTCTCGCTTTTTCTATTTCAGGAGATAGGTCAGACGTGTTTCCCATGAACACTATATTTCCATTCTTATTAATAATGTGTGTCATAGGAACGGCGTCTAATTTAAAAGCATTCGCAACCTTGTTCTTTTCATCAAGCAAAACTTCAAAAGTATAGTTATTAGTTCTGAGTATGCTCACTGCTCTTTCCTTTGCTTTCTTATTACTTTCGGCATCACCTTTCTGTTCCCATGTATCAATGAAAAGAAATACCACCTCTTTGTCTTCCTTATAAATATTTATAATTTTTTGCATGTTCGGAAATGAGGCCAGGCAAGGTAAGCACCAACTTGCCCAAAAATCTAATACTATAATTTTATTTTTAAATGAAGACAATGAAACTGATGTTCCGGATAAATTTTTTAAAGTAAAACCTATGCTCTTGGGTGTACCGAATTTAGCTTTAATGTCGGCGGCTGCCTTTTGCCTTGAAGTCTTATCATAGTCCTCCTTGATTGATTTATAGACTGTGTCAGGAATCTCCAACCTTACACTAATGGATTTCATTTGGTTTAGCATAACAGTGGAACTAACACCATCTAACAAACGCTGAACAATAAATTCATATGTAAAACGATCGCCTTTTGCCTTTTCCGAATATAGCGAGTATTGCTCTAAAAATTTTATATCCACGTTTTCTGATTGCCGATAAATTTCATTAATAAAATAAAAAGCAGAATCATATTCACCAAGTTTGAACAATATATTTGCGTATGTAGCAGTATACCTATGAATGTTTCTTTGTAAAAGTCCATCGTCATTCCTTTTTTCAATGTCGGCCAACCGCTTTTTTATAATATTTATTGATTTCAAAGAAATCATCTTGGCGATATTTAACTGACTGTCGGTAGGATCTTTTTTTTCGCTCAAATTTCGAGCAAAGGCATTATACATATTAGTTGAAATTATCTTATCAACGATGAGATCTTCATACTCAGGTAACTTACCCCATTCACTGTTATTAAGAAGCATCTCCGTTGCCTTGCCGTAAAAAGTATTTTTCATTATTGCTGAAGTGTCCTTAAAGTGATTCTCATAGTAAGCCTTATTAGCCATGATCGAATGCTCAGTCTGATTTTGTAATTGATCAATACTATCTAAAAACTTATTCTGCGCCACCTTCCCTAATGGGTACGTTTCAATAGCCTTTTTTTCTATTTCTTCTTTTCTGTCTTTAAAACG
>VBAS01000235.1:52899-54362 GCA_005882975.1 Bacteroidota bacterium
CCTGATACAAAAGCGTTAGGTAATATCTATAGGAAGTTTCCTTTTTTAGTAATGGTGATATAGCATAAGCCTTTTCAAATAAACTTATCATTATTGGTGCCAGCTTTTCCATGTTTAATTTTAATGTCACTTGTGCATAGTAACTAAGCAAGTCCATTGCATCAATATAGGCTGTACTTGGAATCTTCCCTTTTTCATTATAAAAATATTGGACAAAACCAATTTCACCATTGTTATCAACTGTGTTGTTGCTTTTATCTCTTATACTAAAAACTATTACGTCAATTGAATCAGGTGTATTAAAGAAAATTTGATACCCGTCGTTTACTTTTTTAACAAGAATGTTTTCAAAAAAATAAGTACCCTTTTTTTTATAGGCTAATGAAACAAAAATAGTGTCGGGTATTTTGAAAAATTCATAAGGATGATATTCATAAATATTTTCTGTTCCGGCTTTAGGTTTTAAATCCTTTGAAACAATCCTGCTAAGATCTTGCGTATAGGATTCGATAACCAGGAAGAAAGAACATATTGTAGTTATTATAAATTTCATTGTCAAATTGCAAAGTAGATTATATTGCCAAATCACCTGTTCTGCATATAGCCTTCGTCTTTTGTTAGTTTTACTTGTCGAAATCGAATCTACACCACACGGTATCACTGAATTTTAACTCTAACTGTATCTGAAAGATTAAACTGAATAGCACTCGCACATTGATCGGATACAATTTATATCTTAAGGCGATCGTTCGATTTTTTCCAACTAAAAATATTATTTAATAATTGTAAAGTCTATTTTGGAAATGTCCGTTTTCAGTTGCAAAACATTACCTACATCATCAATCAAAATATAAGTAGGGAATGTAATGATTCCGTAAAGACTGAGAGAATCGCTGTTGTTTTTTACTGCTGACACAAAATATTGTTCGAATTTTATTTTATTCTTTTTGGTTAATCTTTTTGCTGTCTGCATATTTTTATAATCATCAATACACAGACCTATAACTTGAATGTTTTTTTCATAATTCTTATTTATTTCATTCAGATGTGGCATTGATTTTATACATGGCACACACCATGTTGCCCAAAAATCCAAAAGGATAAATTTTTTTGCAAATTTTATTTGCTCTTGGCCATCTGTTTTTAAAGATTGTGTACTTAGTTTGTTTAAAAAATCTGCCGGGATCTTATTGATTTTTGTTTTTGAATTTCCGTTTGCAGCTAAAGTAAGATACAGCGTATCCTTATTCAAATTTTTACCAAGAACATAATAGGCATCATTCATCCGAAGCAAATCCCTGTCCGGATACAATGCCGAAATACCAGACGGACTTTCAACTATATATTTAAAAGTATACGAACTATCGTTTCTGTAAAGAGACTGAGAATGCGATTTTAATATCAATGTGTCATTTAATATAAAATATCTCGAAAATCCTCTTGAGTATGTAAGTTGAAGCATC
>VBAS01000235.1:54415-58323 GCA_005882975.1 Bacteroidota bacterium
AAGGAATTAGGTGAATAACAGAAGAATCAATCAAACCTGTACCATAAAATTGTTTTGGATGGATTGTATAACTGACGGTTCTTTTATTTAGGGAAGGTATCTGTCTTATTTCTCCTGATTCAAAAATATCATTCTGATTTATATCGACTCCAATATCGATTGTATCATTTTTACAAGCAACAAAAACATTGAATTTAGCATGCGGACAACTTTCCGCATATAATTGCCTGTCAAGGTATAATTCTTTAAATAAAATCCGATTACTGTAGACAGAAACTAAACTATCATTTTGAAAACTACTATTTCCTAATGGCGACACCGCATTTGTTGACATTTCGAACTTTGAAGAAATTTTTCCCGGAATTTTGATTGTATCGTAGGTAATAGGAGAAACTGCCAGAGTGAGACCAATAAAAAATAAAAACATAATACGTATTTTTAAGTTTAAGCCAAGCTTACTAATCTTATAAAAGCAGCAATCAGGAAGAAAAACAAAATTGAAAAAATGATATTCCTTACGATCTTAGATTTTGGATGCCGCTTGTAGTGCTCCATGAAGTTGTCAAGTAAGTTCATGTGTTTCTTTCTATTGCTTTAGTGATCTGCTCTAAAAAAGAGTGATGTAAAGGAGTAAAATGACTTGTGCGTGAAGAATTCTATTTTGAAGTTATACAGACCAATCCATTTATCGATTGAAGTCCATATTTTTTTACAAAGTCTATACTGTTATTCACTTCAATTGAAAGTAAATTATTAGCATTAGTATCATTTAATTTTTCATATTCAGTTACCTTTCCGTTTAATAGAAAGATTGGTTTTTTATTACCATAGCTTAACCGGAATTCTTTAGGTATTTTAATATAGCCTTTTTCATTAGGTTTAGTCTTTATCTCTATTATTCCCGTACTACCTAAAAATTCACCATACTTTTCTATTGCTTCCGTTGCTCCATATATTTTTAAAGCATCGATTTGATCAACAGGAATACTATCAATAAAATTTGCATTTCTGTCAATTGCAATTCCGTTTACTACAATTAGTGGCTTATCGCTTTGCGCAAAGGCAGCAATGGAAAAGAATGCAAGGATCAGAATTATTAATGTATGCTTTTTCATATTGATTGATTTAGGTCTATTCTAAAATTAACGAATTAGTACAGTATTCTGCTTTTAATTTAAAGGCTTCTATAATCCTCTATAAATCATCAAGCAAATTCATATATTCTTTTCAATTGCTTTAGTTATCTGTTCTAAAATAGAGGTATGATTATAACCGCCTTCAATTACTTTCCATTTAACAGGAAAATGTTTCAAACCTTTCGCTATTAATAAAGGTCGGTTATTCTGTAAAATGAAACTTTGGTTTCTTGCAATTACCTTATACTTTTCCTGTGTCTTCGTTTCTGAAACCTTCTCAACCAGAAGGCGAATATTCTTCCTATCATGTTTAATGGTAATGGCGAAGGTCATATTCCAATAATATCAATAAATATACTTTACTATTATTTCAAATCTTGTTTTTCATATGCTTTCCTGATACGGTAGTTAGCATTTGTAAAAACATAATTGAAGGACAGACCAATAAAAGATCCTTTAGAACTATAGTTCCCTTCTGTCAAAGGCTGATTTGGAATATCTATATGGTATCTGCCATTAACATATTTTGTGAATGAGATATTAGAGCAAATAGCCAATTGTAATAAATTATTGTTTTTTGCTAACCATGCATGACCAACATTAATGGGCAAACTGATCCAAGGTTGCGCATCATTATTGGAGTAAACATTTACTCCCCCAACATTGTAAATTCCATTGGCTGTATTTGGAAGAACAATGGAGTAAATATCAAGATCAGCACCCAGGCTAAAATTGAGACGAATACCCGCATCTGCGAATATGAACTTTGTACTTGAGTACAACCATCTTTTTTCAAGCATAACAGGCAGGCTAAGTACAAGATCCTGTATTGTTGAACTTCCCTTAGTATTATAATCTGAAACCAAAGGGGGGAGAAAATCATTTTTTGAAAATGAAGTATTGAAATTTCTACCGAGAAGATTTGCTTCAGTGCCTGTGATCAAACTATACTTATTGTTAAAATTTATTTGGTACTTGAAACTTAACTGAAGTCCTGCTGCTGCGCTTGAACCAACAGGATGATCTCCTGAAATTTTAGTTAGTTGCGCCTTGAAAGTAGATAACAAAGCAAAATTGAATTGGATGTGATTACTTTTAAAAATATATTTTTCTAAAATATTTTCTTTCGTAATTCTAATAATTGATGAAGTATCCCGAGTTACATTAACTTTTTTTGGTTTTACGATTTGTTTATTCGTACCGGTAAAAATGTATTGAACTGACAATCCTACAGAAGATCCATTTATTTTATACTTTCCACTTGTAATAGGTTTATTGGGTATTGTGATCTCGTAATTGCTCTTCAAAAAATAAGTAGTACCAATATCGGCCTGTACGCCAATAGCCAAAACATTTTTATTATCTAATAAAATGGATTTTGATAGCCCTCCAAGAAAAGTGATCCAGGGTATTCCATTATTTCTAGCAGAAGTTTCTGCATTAAATACTTCTGTAGGACGGAAATTAGAATCGAAGCTTATAGCTACAAAAGACTCACCTGGCATCATACCACTATATCTGAAATTGAAACCGGTTTTGAAGAAAGGTGGATTACGTTTATTAGATATTTTTTTTTCGATGAGAAAAGGTATTCTCAAAGAACCCCATAATTCTTTCTGCTCAATTAATAATCCGTTTGAATTTGAATAGCCTAAATCTGAGGAAGGAATATTTATAAAAAAATTCCTTTTGCCAATTATAACATGAAATCCTGTCGAAAAAATAAGATCATTTTTCAAATGATGTAAATAATTTATTCCTAAATCATAGGATGATTGGAGATGCGATTTTAATACATATTTGCCTTCTTCTCTTGTAATTTTTGCAGGAGGAAGAATTGATGCAATTGCTTCGATGCCAAAATTGTTTTGCTTGGTTTCATGTTGACCATCTGAAATACTTTTTGTATCAACTGTTTGACCAAAGCAAATCTTAGAAAGGAGTAGGAGGAGGCCTAAACAAAACAAAAAATCTTTTATGAGGCGAATATTCTTCATCTCATGTTTAATTGTAATGCTGAAATTCGTATTCCAATTTAGGCAGATTTTAAATATCACCAATAATCAGGGATACGGTAACCCTGTACAATGAAATGTTGGTTTCTTGCAATAACTTAATTCAGGTAAATTTACTTATGGTTTTAGAGGGTTGTATACTTGAAATATCAGATTAATTTTGTTCTTTAAACCTTAACTATTGTACGTACCTGTCCGCCTGATTTTAGTTGTATTTTTTATTAGCTGTACCAGCAAATCTTCTGCACAGCAAACTGCATGTGTGGATAGCAGTACCGTTTTTTTATTACAGGCAGGAAATTCCAGGATAACAATTCAAAGAAGTATTGCTCTTGTAGACTCAGGGGTCTTTATCGTCGGTTTAATCAGAGATGAAACACTTACAGATACTTCACTTTTCATTGCCCGGCTCGATAAGCTCAACAATATATTGTTTAGCAAAAAGCTTACAGGTATTAAAGGATCTACGCGAAAAATTTTACAGTGTAATAATGGCGATATCCTTTTAGGTGTTATTGAAATAGATCAGTCATTGCCTATCTTCTTTGTTTTTCGTTTCACAATAAACGGAGATATTGCCTGGCAAAAACGATTACAGGAAAATACAAACATGCCATCCTTAAATAATAATGTCAGTTTTGAAATGACGGAAGCTCCTGATAATAACTTCTACATCGGGCTTACTGATGATATTGAAACAGATTATCTTAATGGTGTTAATACCAGTTATTATCATATTTATAAGATCGCTTTAGTT
>VBAS01000179.1 GCA_005882975.1 Bacteroidota bacterium
TGCCTATTGATAAGTGAATGGCTTGCCGCCAACATTAGTGGACAAAATGCTACTTCCTGCACCTCGGCACTACCTGCCCGTTGGTTCTTCCTAATTAATAAAAAACTCAAAAGGTAATCTCGTTTGTACAGAATTGGTCATTTGCTTTATACGCATCATCTCATTATAAATTTTAAACTGGTCTTCCCCCAATTCTTTTCGGATCATTTCCGTTTTTAAAGTATTGTCCTTCGCACCAAATAATCTGTCAAATATTGTTTGCGTTTCAGGGTACTCTCGCAAATGATAATCAGAAACCTTTGCCATTCTTGCTGCACAGTCAACCGCATCCTGCAAACCGCCAAATTTATCGATCAGGCCAATACCGATTGCCCTATTCCCGCTCCACACTCTGCCTTGTGCAATGCTGTCAACATAATCAACAGATTTTTTTCTTCCATCAGCTACTCTTTGTTTAAAGCTGACATAGATCTCATCAATGCTTTGCTGAACAAATTTCTTTTCATTCTCATTCATTGGCCTATAAATAGCGCCAAGGTCCGCATAAGGTGCCGTCTTTACTCCATCGAATGTTACTCCTAATTTATTTTTGAAAAATCCTTCCATATTAGGAATGATCCCAAACACCCCGATCGAACCTGTAATAGTTGTCGGGCTTGCAAAAATGCTGTCAGCACCGCAGGAAATATAATAACCGCCTGATGCAGCTACATCACCAAAACTTACAACAACCGGTTTTTCCGCTTTTGCTAATGAAAGTTCACGCCAGATCGTTTCACTTGCCAGGGCACTTCCGCCCCCGCTGTTCACACGAAATACAATTGCTTTAATTGTTTTATCAAGTCTTGCTTTACGCACCAGTTTTATATAATCTGCGCTGGCGATCTGACCCTGTTGCTCACCACCGCCATCAACAATATTTCCTTCCGCATAGATCAATGCAATCTTTTCACCTGAGGTTTTTTTATAAGAACCGCTTTTAAAATAACTGTTTATTGAAATAAAATTTATCTTATCATATTTCCCTAATTTCAGTTTCTCTTTTATCTCATCTTTTATCTGATCATCATATCTCACGCCATCAATTAATTTTTTATCAACAGCATCTTGCGGTGTTTTGATCGCTCCTTCATTTGCATATTGATGAAGCGTGGCTGTATCTATCTTTCTTTCTTCTGAAGTTTTTAATAGAAAATGGGCATACAGATCGCCTAGCCAAACCGATGTCTGTAATCTATTTTCAGGAGTCATCTTATCAGTACGCAACGGTTCTGTGGCGCTTTTAAATTTACCGGCATAAAAAATTTGGGGTTCGATATCTAATTTCTCCAATGTGCCTTTTAAAAATAATAACTCAGAACTAAACCCAGCCCAGTCAAAAAAACCTTTGGGGTTTACATAAACCTTATTCGCCACATTCGCTATATGATATGATTTTTGATTCATCATTTCGCTGTAAGCAATGATGAACTTACCGGATCTTTTAAAAGCAAGCAATGCATTTCTTATTTCTTCAGAAGTCGCAAAGCCGTTTGGATTAATACCGCTTTGCAGGTAAATCCCTTTTATCTTTTCGTCTTTGGTTGCTTTTTGAATAAGACGTACTACATCATAAACACCGGGTACACTTAGCTCATCATTGCTACTGAAAGTAGCTAACGGGCTTTCTTGTTTTTGCTCCTGGAATGATTGCCCGATATTGATAACAAGGACTGAATTCTTTTCTACTAATGGTGCATCACTTTTGGCAAGGCCTGCAATTAATACAAGGAAAAGAAAAAAACCGATGACAGAAAAAATGATCAATGCCAGCAATGATGCGAAGAACATTTTAAAAAACCCACCCATATCAAATTATTTAAGATGGTAAAAATAAAGATATTTGCGCCTTCCCAAGTTTGGAATTATGAGAACAGCATATTTATTGATAGGAGGCAATTTAGGAGATAGAAAAGAGAATCTTTCAAAGGCTGTTTCATTGATAAATGAGCAATGCGGGCCTTTAACAAGAGCTTCATCAATTTATGAAACCGAAGCGTGGGGAATAACGGATCAGCCTTCCTTCCTGAACCAGGCATTGGTGATTTCCACTTCCTTAAATGCCCGGCAGTTAATACGAAGAGTTTTAAAGATCGAAGAAGAAATGGGGCGTGTACGAAAAGAAAAACTAGGACCCAGGATCATTGACATTGATATTTTACTTTTTGAAAACGAAATTCATGATCTGCGTTTTTTAAAAATTCCCCACCCTGAAATGCAAAACAGGCGATTTGTTCTTGTGCCGCTTGCAGAGATCAATCCCTCCTTGCAACATCCTGTTTTAAAAAAGACAATTGCCGAACTGCTGGAAGAATGTCCTGATAATTTGGAAGTAAAAAAGATCATGGAGTAAACGATTGATTAGGATTTTGCGGATTTATCCACAATCTATTCTTTATCCAAATTATAAATTGCCATTTCAATTATTTTGCAAGCGAGCATTAGCACTTCAGCAAATTGGCATATTGGCACATTAAAAAAATGAATTATCATTTTATCACCATAGAAGGAAATATTGGCGCCGGCAAAACCACTTTATCACATTTGTTGTCGCGGCATTTCAATGCCCGGCTAATCCTTGAAGAATTTGCTGATAATCCTTTTCTTCCTAAGTTTTATGAGAATCCGAAACTGTATGCATTTCCGCTTGAGTTGTTTTTTATGGCGGAACGTTATAAACAACTCAAAGACCTGGTGCAGCAAAAAGATCTTTTTCAAAATATCACCATATCCGATTATCTCTTTACCAAGTGTTTGTTATTCGCTAAAGTAAATCTGCCGGATGATGAGTTTCGTCTTTATCAAAGATTGTTTGATATCATACACCAGCAATTGCTGCAACCGGATCTGCTTATTTATTTACATACTCCTGTAAGCCGGTTACAAAAGAATATTAAAAAAAGGAACAGGTCCTACGAACAAAATATCCCGGATGAATACCTGTTCAATATTCAGCAGACATATACGCATTACATCAAAGACCATAATATAAAAACGCTTTTCATTGATGCATCCAACGCCGATTTTCTCGGCAATGAAAAACATCTGAAAGTTGTTATTGATGCATTAGAAAACGATTATGAACAAGGACAGCATTATTTGACCCTGCCTTAGAACCACGATTAGCAGGATTATTTATGGATTATTAGGAAACCAGGAGATTCCATCATAATGAAGTTTTCAGATATAACTGAAAAGATAATTGGATTTGGAATGAAAGTGCATCGTGAACTTGGTTCAGGCTTCCAGGAATATATTTACCAAAGAGCATTAGAAATAGAATTAAAGAAAGCCTCGATCAAATTTATTCGTGAGTATGAAATGCCCATTTATTACCAGGGCGAAAAGATCGGAATGAGAATAGTTGATTTCTTTGTTGATGAAAAGATCATGGTTGAGTTAAAAGCTGTAACTGATCTTGAAGATGTGCATCTAGCTCAGGCATTAAATTATCTGGAAGCTTCTGGTCATGAAATCGGATTGTTAATTAATTTCGGGACAAAATCATTACAGTTTAAACGGTTACATAACAGAAAGATTCATCCATAATTTCCCCTTAATCTTTTTTTAAATCAAGATAATCGTGGTTCTAAATTGGGAGTTCACTTGGTTTGCCATTGCCCGCTTTCTTTTCATTGCTGGTCTTCGCATGTCGCCTGTATTATTGGGTTGGAAGTTGTATGAATTAACCGGCAGCAAACTTTCGATCGGCATTCTTGGATTAAGTGAAGTGATCCCCGCAGTATTGCTTGCGCTTCCCGCAGGTGTCAAAGTTGACAGAAGCAATAAGCACAGGTTGATCAGTATTTGCATGGCCTTATATTTTCTCTTAATGGTAGGTTTGCTGTTCGTAACATCACAGTGGTTCCCTTCCTCATCAAAGCAACTAATACAATGGCTGATCTATGGCCTTGTATTTTGCACAGGAGTAATAAGAGCCTATAGCTCCCCCGCCATCAATGCATTTCTTGCGCAATTAGTACCTCAGGAATTATTGGTAAGAGCTGTATCAATAAATAGTATGACATGGCTGATCGCTGCAGTAGCCGGCCCTGCACTGGCGGGGCTTTTATTAGGCTATACAAATATTACTGTCGCATTTATTATTTCATGCAGTGCAATTTTTATTTCGTTATTGTTATTTCAATTAATAAAAGCAAAACCAGTAAGCTGGCAATCCGGAAAAACAACCACATGGGAAGGCGTCAAAGAAGGTCTGGATTTTGTACTTCATAATAAGCAGCGGGCATTGCTAAGTGCTATTAGTCTTGATATGTTTGCTGTTTTATTTGGTGGTGCAGTCGGCATCCTGCCGGTGTTTGCTGTTGATATTTTACAGATCGGTCCTGAAAAATTAGGATGGCTCTATGCGGCCACTTATCTCGGAAATTTTATCGCCATTGCATTGCTCATTTCTAAACCATTAAAACATAAGCAAGGCAAAACATTGCTTTATATGGTAGCCGGTTTTGGCGTATGTATTTTGATATTTGCGATCTCAAAAAATTTCTGGCTCAGTTTTGCAGCTTTATTTGTCAGCGGTCTTTTTGATGGCGTTAGTGTTATCATTCGCGGCACCATTGTACAACTATTTGTGCCCGATGAAATGCGTGGCCGTGTCTCGTCAGTTAATTCCATTTTTGTAAATTCATCCAATCGGGCAGTTTGAAAGTGGACTTACCGCATCCGTTATGGGTACTGTACCATCAGTAATTTTCGGCGGCTGCATGACACTTCTTGTTACAATCGTAACATGGATAAAAGCGCCGACACTGAGAAAATTTGAATATTGAGCCCAAGCCCCCTGTCCCCCGAAGGGGGAACTTAGGTTTAATCAGTCATTTTATTTTCCTAATTTCATCGTAACAGAAAGTTTTATTGTTATATAGCCAACTTTAGTATTTCTATTAAACTTCTGTTGCGTCGCACTCTTGTACGTTCTGTTCACTATTCAGCAAACAAGTTGCACATATTCGTGCTGAGTAGAAAACTAAAACTTGATGTGGTAGAACAAACATTTGATTAAAGAAGTGAAGCACCGCTCCCTCTCCAACCGGAGAGGGAGCAGGAGGGTGAGGCCAAAAAACTATAAAACGATAAACCCAAAACTACTAATGGATCGTCGCAAATTTGTCCAAAACTCAGCACTTACATTTGGTGCACTTACCCTCGCCCAACAAAAAATATTTTCCGCATTTTTTACAAAAGGAAATGGCGCTGCTCCCCCGCCCTGGATGTTCCATATGCTAACAGATAAGATCGGTGTATTTACCGAAAGTGGCGGAACGATCGCATTCCTGATAGATAAGAAAGGTATTGCAGTAGTTGATGCACAGTTCCCGACAACAGCTCCGCATTTAATTAGCGAACTGAAAAAGAAAACGGATGCGCCGATAAAATATCTGATCAATACACATCATCATGGCGATCATACAGCCGGCAATATTTCATTCAAGGGTTTGGTAGATCATGTAGTGGCGCATGATAACTCAAGGAAAAATCAAAAAAGAGTGGCAATAGCCGGCAAAAATCTTGACAAGCAATTATTACCCGACAAAGTTTATGCTGAATTCTGGCAAGGTTATGTAGGCGAGGAAAGCATTGCCATGTATTATTGGGGACCGGGTCATACAGATGGTGACAGCCTTGTTCACTTTGAAAATGCGAACATTGTACATATGGGCGACCTTGTGTTCAACCGTCGTCATCCGTTTGTTGATCGCAGCGCCGGAGCAAACATGAGTCATTGGATGAAAGTTTTACATAGAGCCACCCGGCATTTTGATAGCAACACAACTTTTATATACGGCCACTCAGCCGATGGCTATAATATTGTTGGCAATACGGATGATCTGAAAAAATTCAGCGATTATCTTGGCGCTGTTCTCACATTTACCGAAGGAGAAATAAAAGCCGGCAAAACCAAAGAAGGATTTTTAAAGAACACAACCATTCCCAATGCAGGTGAATGGAAAGGCGATGGTATCTCAAGACCACTAGCTGCTGCATGGGATGAATTGATGGCGAAATAGTTTAAGACATACAATTAAACTTCTGAATTATTATGCTACTTACTAATTTCAGGAATTACACCTTATTATTGGTTGCAACAATTTTTATAAGTTGTAACAGCTTAGAAAAAAATGATTCCAAAACTGCCAACAGTTCTCTATCAAAATATGAATTAATAAAAGAATGGCCTCAATTACCAAAAACATTTCCCTTCGGCCATGTCTCAGCTGTAGGTATCGATACAAGTCAAAATGTTTTTATACTACAAAGAACAGGCAGAGTATGGGGCGATTCACTTCCTGACTCACTGATCTCCGTCAATACAATTTTCCTGCTTGATAAAGAGACAGGCAAAGTTTTGGAAAGCTGGGGGGCAAATTTGTTTATCATGCCCCATGGATTAACTGTTGATGAAGAAAATAATGTGTGGGTAACAGACGTGGCGTTGAACCAGGTTTTTAAATTTGATCATAGTGGTGTGTTATTATTGAAGTTGGGAGTAGCCAAAATTCCAGGCAATGATCCTTTGCATTTTAATCTTCCTACCGATGTAGCAATTGCAAATGATGGTTCCTTTTATGTAAGCGATGGATATAGAAACAGCAGGATAGTAAAGTTTTCAAAAGAAGGTAAATATCTTTTTGAATGGGGCAAAAAAGGAACAGGACCTGGTGATTTTAATGTCCCACATGGCATAGCCCTGGATTCACATGGTAATGTATTTGTTGCGGACCGGGAAAATAACCGAATCCAGGAATTTGATATGAACGGAAAGTTTTTAAAGGAATGGAAAAATAACCAGGCAAAGGTGTTATACTCACTAAGCATTGACAAAGCCGACCATGTTTATGCGGTAGATGATATCTATGTAAAAGATAGTTTGCCAATGGGCGATGATATTATTCAACTGGATCCGGAATTCAATTTGATCACCCGGTTTGGAAGAAGCGACATGACTGGAGATACCAGTGCACTTTTTCATGATATTGTTGTGGATAGGGAAAGCAATATTTATGTGGCAAATATACTCGGACGTAAAGTTGAAAAATTTAAGCCTGTTTCGAATAGGCACTAGAGAATTACAGCCAACACATCGATTGTCAAATTGCCCCCCAATATTGCATTTAATCCATTTAATCCCCCGATTTTTTTACTTGTATGATATATATCTATCCCCTTATCTTTATCAATCATTAAAACAAATTTTATGAAAATTAGAAATCTTCTCATGTTCTTGTTTTTCGTCGGTACTGTTCTGCCTTCTTTTGCTCAAACTTCTGATGCCGAAGCAGAAGCCATCGTCAATTTATTAGGCGTGCAGAAAAGAGAAGCAATAGCCAAATTAGTATCGGCAACCGGAAAAGATTCCATTGCATTCTGGAAACTTTATGACGAATACAATAAAAAAAATATTGCTACCGGAAAGCAGAGGCTCAAGCTATATGAACAAACAGCCCAGGCATATTTAAATATGACACCTAAGACAGCCGATTCACTGGCAAAGCAATACTTTGATAATCGTTTTGGACAGGAAAAAAGCCTGGAAGAATATTATAATAAGATAAAGGCTGCAACAAATGCGATGATCGCTTTTGAATTTTACCAGGCAGAAGTTTATCTATTGACACAGATCAGGGCTCATATCATGCAGCAAATTCCTACCTATGGACAGTTCCAGGCTGCAATTAATAAGAATAAATGATAACAAAGCAATAGAACAAAATTCTCAGAAAGTTTGCTGATACTTTGAAACTTTCAACTCTAAATAAAACCTATGCTACACTTCTATTTCGTAGCATAGGTTTTATTTTTGTAAAATGAATTCAAAACTCAAATATTTATCGCCTATACTCTGGACAAAAGACCTGGAGCAGACCATTTCATTCTATGAAACGGTGTTGGGTTTTAAAAAGCAAACTCAATTTCCAAATTTTGCTTCTATGACAAGAGACAATGTGGAGATCATGTTTGTGCTACCAATTGATGAACCGGAAGATTGTAAAGACCCAAATAATAAAGAAGAGTTTTTTCCAAGGCCACAACTGACTGGAAGTATTTACATCACAACAGAAAAGGTAGATGAGCTTTGGGAATTTGTAAAAGATAAAGTAAAAATTATCAGCGCCATTGCTGACAGAGAATATTGGATGCGTGATTTTTCAATTGCAGATAATAATGGATACGAACTTGTTTTTGGTGAAGATATCAGTAAATAAAACTTGATATTAATGAATTAACGCCAGTGAAAAAGCCAAACAATCATAATTCATTACGCATTATTGCATCAATAGTATTATTTGCGGGAGCTATAAGTTCACTTGTTTTAATGTTCAACGCAGGGCATAATCAAAAATCTATTCTCCTGATCGTGCTTTTCACAGGCTGGATACTCTCGCCTTTTATAGGATTATTTATTGCTGATATGATATCAAAACAATGGTTACCCAAAACTGGCTTAGCGATCTTTTGGCTGATAATCTTTATTACTCTTGCTTCATTAATATTTTACAGCGGGGCATTGAATGTGTCCGGAACTAAACCTGCATTTAAATTTCTCATCGTTCCGCTTATTTCCTGGGTTCTGATCCTGGTAATTGTCCCGATCAAACGAAAAAGATCTAATATTAGTAACGCCAAAAATCAACCTTAATGCCCGATCTCAATAATTTTTTCCAGGATAATGACCGAAAAATCGATTTAGTTATTTCGGGAATGACGAATAATGTAAAATGGGCAAATGGAATGGAAGGAGGCTATGTATACGGACATGACGCGGTGAAAGATTATTGGACAAGACAATTTACAATGGTGAGCTCAAACGTATCTCCAATAGAAATTGAAGCTGAGAACGAGATTGTCAAAATTAAAGTTCACCAGGTTGTTCATGATCTGAATGGCAATTTACTAGCAGATGAACTTGTCTATCATTTTTTTCATCTGCAAAAAAATAAAATTGCGGTATTTGAAATTGGAGAAAAGATCAAAGATTAATTGCTTTGAAAAATTCAACTACAGAACTTCACCCTAACCATCCAAGCAGATAAGTTTCCATAAATTCGTTGTTGCAAAACCACAACATGCTTGCCTTAAAAAAATATTTCATTATCCTCTTAGTTTGTTTTCAATTTTTACAAGGCTCAGCTAAAGATTATCCGGCTTCCTTATTTGGAATAAATTCAGATGGAGTTACCCTTAATACCCGTTCCATACAATTTGCTATTGATTATATCCAGCAGCAAGGCGGTGGCAGATTGGTGTTTGACGTAGGACGATTTCTTTCCGGTTCCGTTCAACTTAAATCAAATGTTACCATTCATTTATTAGAAGGTGCTGTTTTGTTGGGCTCATTAAATCCATTGGACTATGACAGGAAAGGATTAACTGCATTTATATTATGTCATGATCAGCAAAATGTGGCAATTACAGGAAAAGGAGTTATTGATGGACAAGGAAGACAGGTAGCAAGGAATGTTGTAGAGCTAGTTCATAAAGGACTTATCAAAGATGCTTTTCGTAACGATCGTCCCGAAGTACCAATAAGACCGATGCTTATTTATTTTCGTTCGTGTAAAAATGTTTTCATAAGCGGTGTCACGATGCGCAATGCCGCAGCATGGGTACAAACCTATGATCAATGCAAGAATTTGCATGTCGATAGCATTACTGTAGACAGTCGTGCTTTCTGGAATAATGATGGAATTGATATTGTGGATTGTGACAGCGTAGCGATCACCAATTCTTATATTGATTCAGACGATGATGGTGTTTGTTTAAAATCACATGATTCGCTTGGGGCTATCTGCCAAAATGTTCTTGTAAGAAATTGCACTATTCGTTCAAGCGCAAATGCCATCAAATTCGGCACGGCTTCACTCGGAGGTTTTAAAAATATCAAGCTGGTAAATATTAAAGTATTTGATACTTATCGTTCTGCCATTGCGCTGGAAGCAGTTGATGGAGGATTTATCGAAAATGTAGAAGCGGATAGTTTCCAGGTCTTAAATACAGGTCATGCTGTTTTTCTTCGAATTGGTGAACGTCGTCCCGGTAAAAAAGGAAGATTAGAGAACATAAGAATAAAAAACTTTACAGTAGAAATAGCAGCAACAAAACCCGATATCGGATATGAATATGAAGGACCGATAGAAGATATGCCAAGAAATATTTCACCACCGATAGTAATTGCAGGTTTACCAGATAACATAATTAAAAATGTTTCCTTCACTAACATTGAAATAAAACATCCGGGCGGTGGCAATTCCCAGTTTGCAAAAGTTTCATTGAATGAATTAGACAAAGTTCCCGAGATGGCGACAGCCTATCCCGAATTCTCAAAGTTCCTTGAGTTACCAGCATGGGGAATTTATATTCGTCATGCAAGCGATATAAAGTTTAATGATCTAAAATTATCCTGCGCCAAAAAAGATTACCGGACAGCAATTGTGCTGGATGATGTACATCATTCTGAGTTTATATCCATAACTGTTAAAGAACCTGAAAAGAAAAAATCATTATACCAATACAAATCCTCAGAGATCGTTTTTAAATAATATAAGTTTTTATCAACTTCAATATGTTACAGGTTTATGATATTTAAATGTGAACAAACAGACGAGATCATTAATGATGCGGCCGCCGCGTATAAAGCGGTAATTCCTGCTGATAGATGGCATGAACCATACATGTCAATAGAAGAATTGAACATTCAAATTGAAGAGGGTGTTCAATTCTGGTGTTATAAAGAAAATGCAGAAATGATGGGAGTAATGGGCATCCAGTATAAAGGCGATGTTACATTGATCCGTCACGCATATGTCAGGTCAGTGTATAGAAACAAAGGGATTGGAAGCAAATTATTGGCACACCTCGCTTCTATTTCTGCAACGCCAGTGTTAATTGGGACTTGGGCAGCCGCAACATGGGCAATTGAATTCTATCAAAAACATGGTTTTCTTTTGTTGCCAAAATCAGAAACTGAAACTTTACTACACAAATATTGGACAATACCAACTCGCCAGATAGAAACATCGGTAGTATTAGCAAGTCAAAATTGGAAAGTACAAACGAACTAATGATTAATAGATTTACTTATTCGTCATCAACTTCTCCAGCACATAATAAGTAATAGGGCAAAACGTAG
>VBAS01000236.1 GCA_005882975.1 Bacteroidota bacterium
CACTCAGGCTATCATTGATAAAGGTGAAATGAAAGTGTACATGAACTGGGGAACACAAACAACTCCGGACGTAGCTCCATTGCCAATACTTGATGTTTTTTTTACAGGGGTCGTCATAAACCCTGAGTTCCTGGTGCAGAAAATAGATCTATATTCTAATTTCAATGCCAGCACTGTGACAAGTAGTGGTCAAAAATATTTGCAGTACAGGTATATTTTAATACCCGGAGCAGTAGCAGGCCGATTATCGAAACCTGCTGTTGATTGGAATAATTACAATGAGGTGAAGGCATATCTCGGGTTGACAGACTGATGGAACTTTGATTAATACCTCTCTGCAGCGTTGATCATATTGGGTGATTATGCGTTTAAAACAATTGGTTTACGCCGTTGTTAGGTTCTCTTATTAAGATATCCGGTAGTTTTCCTATCCTATAAAGGGAAAAGAAGTTGCTTTTCACTTAGACTTCCTTAAACCATTTTATAACTTTAAAGTCAACTATGGCTACAGCCAACCAAAACCCTTGTTATGGATAGAAGAGAATTTGTAACTGCAAAGAAAAAAAATGCGTCGCTCAAAACTGCTGAAACAAAAGAAACTGCCCGCACTTTTGCTGGTCTTACTCCCTACAATGGTCCGTGGACATCAAATGAAGTGATCCATCTTCTTAAAAGAACAATGTTTGGCTCAACGCCAGATGACATTAATTTCTTTCTTGGGCTTGGTATAAATCAATCGGTGGACACTTTATTAACTGTGTCGGCAACGCCACCTGCACCTCCTGTAAAAAATTACAATAACAATAATATTCCTGTAACCGATCCTGATTATAATATAGCGATGGGACAAACATGGGTTACTATCAACACCACCGATGCAGAAGGGCAAAGAAGAAACTCATTAAAAGCATGGTGGATGGGCTTAATGATAAACCAGGAAAGAAATATCAGGGAAAAAATGACACTTTTCTGGGCTAATCATTTCTCTACCGAAACCAATGATCTTGGGCGAATGATCTGGGCTTATAATAATAATGCTCTTTGCCGAAAAAATGCTCTAGGAAATTTTAAACAATTTGTAAGAGACGTAACGCTGGATGCTGCAATGCTTCGATACCTGAATGGTTACTTAAATATCAGCACAGCTCCGGATGAAAACTATGGTCGTGAATTACAGGAATTATTTACACTGGGAAAAGAAAATAACCCGAACTATACGGAAGATGATGTAAAAAAAGCAGCCAGGGTTTTAACAGGATGGAAAATAAATGCAAATACAAACACATACAGTTTCAATTCGGCTCAGCATGATACAACTAGTAAGCAGTTCTCTTCTTTTTATAATAATACCGTAATTACCGGAAGAAGTGGTGCAACAGCCGGCGATCTTGAACTCACGGATCTTATTGATATGATCTTTTCAAAGAGCACAGAAGTGTCGAGGTTTATTGTAAAAAAATTATACCGCTATTTTGTTTATTATAAGATCGATGCAGCCACAGAAACAAATGTCATTAGTCCTTTAGCGCAGCTTTTAGTAAGCAGTAATTGGGAAATAAAACCAGTTCTTGCTGCATTATTTAAAAGCGAACATTTCTTTGATATAGTGAACCAGGGGTGCTATATAAAATCGCCGGTTGACCTGGTGGTTTCTGTGTGCAGGGAATTTGGAATTGTATTTCCGAATACTACCGATTATGTAAATGCGTATAACATGTGGAGCTTTATGCAAAGCTATGCTGCCTTGTTGCAGCAGAACATTGGCGATCCACCGAATGTAGCTGGATGGGCAGCCTATTACCAGGCGCCACAGTTTCATGAAACATGGATCAATGCAGATACTTATCCAAGACGAAATCTTTTTACTGATACGATGATCGGCCCGGGCTACACAAGAAGCGGTCAAAAAATAATAATCGATCCTGTTGCTTTTACTAAAAAACTTTCCAATCCATCTGATCCTAATATTTTGATGAATGATGCATTGAGAATTTTATTTCGTATTGATCTTTCCGCAGCATCCAAGACCGCATTGAAGAATCAAATTCTTTTAAGTAACCAGGCACAGGATTATTATTGGACAAATGCATGGACCGCTTATATCAATAATCCGATAGCAGCCAATTATCAGGTAGTGTACACACGGCTGAGAGACCTTTATAAATATCTGATGGATCTCGCCGAATATCAATTGTGTTAAACAAAACCAACTGAAATGAAAAGAAGAGATTTTTTAAGATATACTGTTCCTGCTGCCGCTGCTACAACAATGATCGGAAATATCCCGATCCGTACCATGGGAATGGAATCGCCGTTGATCCGTGCATTGATGGATGGTCCCACCGATACAGACCATGTGCTAGTGCTTGTGCAAATGAATGGTGGTAATGACGGATTAAATATGGTGATCCCGATCGATACGTATTCAAATTATATGGCGGCAAGAAGTAATGTAGCTATTCCGCAAAATAAAATTCTTCCTCTTTCAGGAAATTCAAAAACAGGATTGCATCCTTCAATGACCGGTATTCAAACTTTATTCAATGAAGGAAAAGCTGCCGTTGTACAAGCAGTTGGTTACCCTAACCCTGACTTCTCACATTTCCGTGCTACAGATATCTGGATGAGTGCTTCCGATTCAAATCAATATGTGAACAGCGGATGGATGGGGCGTTATCTTGACAATGAATATCCCGGTTTTCCCAATGGTTATCCTAATAGTTCAATGACTGACCCATTAGGAATACAAATAGGTTCCGTTACATCGCTTACATTCCAGGGTCCGCAGGTAAGTATGGGGATGAGTATCTCTGATCCTCTAAATTTTTATAATCTTATTAATGGTGTGCAGGATCCTGCGCCGAATTCACAAGCAGGCTATGAACTTAATTATATAAGGACAGTAGCAAGGCAAACACAGCAATATTCTGATGTGATAAAAACGGCGGCATTAAATGTAACGGGCCAATCAACTTATCCAACTAATAATTCATTAGCTGATCAACTTAAAATAGTTGCACGGTTGGTAAAAGGTGGACTGAGAACAAGAGTATATATGGTAAACATCGGTGGGTTTGATACACATTCCACACAGGTAAGTCAAACTGATACCACAACAGGTACGCATGCAAACCTGATGAAACAATTATCTGATGCCATCAAAGCTTTTATGGATGATCTGAAATTTCTTGGCGTGCAGAAAAGAGTTTATGGAATGACCTTTTCAGAATTTGGCAGAAGAATAAAATCCAATTCAAGTTTGGGAACAGATCATGGCGCTGCTGCTCCTGTGATAGGAGTATTAGGCAACAGCCCAACAATACCTGCCAATGCAAATGTGAATGATAACGTGCCAATGCAATATGATTTCAGAAGCATTTATGCATCTATACTTTCCAACTGGTTTTGTGTTGATAATACAACTTTACAAACAGTGATGCTCAAAAATTTCCAAAACCTGCCCATTGTAAAAACAAATTCCTGCAATTCAACGATACCTGTTTTACTGGAAAAATTGCTAGTTAAAAATTATCCCAATCCATTTACCGGCTCTACAACAATTACATTTAAAACGGATGGTGGCCATACTTCTATTATGATCATCGATACGTTAGGAAGAATGATCGCCACACTTGTTGACCAGGATTACACTGGTCCCGGTCAATACTCTGTTACCTTCAATGCTGAGAAATTTGCAGCTGGCGTATATTATGCGAGACTTCAAAACGGTGCTACGCAGCAGGTGAGGGCAATGCTAAAAGTGAGGTAATATTTGAAACAAAAGTTAGAGCCTGTTGCAATCAGGGTTGCAAATTTTTTCAAGGCAACATGGTTGCAAAAAATAATTAGTCATACATTTGTGTAGTGCTGTTTAAGAACAACTATATCCACAAATGTATTTCGGCAATATTGCTTGTTGTGTTGTTGCTTATTCATAGCATCAAACTTCTTCATACACATTCAAGTAATAATTCATTTTCAAATCATATTTGCAGTGGTAATTGTTTTGAAAAAAGCAAAGTCTCGAATTCAGGAAAGTCTTCTTCCGATTGCGATATATGCAATTACCAATTAACAAAAGACGCTGATGATCTTAAGGAGCCTGCTTTTTGCAGCCTTATTACTCAACAAATAGATCTGTGTACAAGATCAATATCATTTCATAAATTTTCTTATCCTTCTGTTTTAGAAAACCGGGGACCTCCTGCACAAATATTGTAAGAATATCTCTTACCAATCGATCAAATCAAATATTTCATTTGAATCATTGCTCGTTTTGAGCCTTTCATTTTATCAATCATGAATTATATAAGGTTATCGAAGTATTTTGTAACCGTCTTTTTATTCCTTGTGTTATTATCAATTAATAATTTTTGTTTATCGCAAGTTACGGCTGATAGCACGTCAAAGGATTCATTGTTATTAAAACAGATCGAGGAGCAAATGAAAACCACTCCTCCGCCAACTACGCAACAACCAAGATCAAGTCTTTCATTTAACCCTGATATAGGAGTTATCGGAGATTTTCGGGGATCATATATTAGTAAAGGACAGAAAAACTTTGATCTTTATTTAAACGAAACAGAAGTTTCATTGCAGGCAACGGTTGACCCCTATGCCCGTGCTGATTTCTTTCTTTCTTTTGGGCGAGATCCTCAAACTGGTAAATATGGAGTAGAAGTGGAAGAAGGATATTTGACTACTTTATCATTGCCTGCAAGGTTGCAATTAAAAGCGGGACGATTCCGAAGCGCCATTGGAAGAATAAATATAGTGCATCCTCATGCTCTCCCTTTTATTGATATGCCAAACGCCTATGTTAATTATTTTGGCGAAGAAGGATTAAAAGATGAAGGGTTATCATTAAGCTGGCTTTTACCCACAAATGCTTTTTACCAGGAAATACTTTTCCAGGTGACATCGGGATATTCCGAAGCGCCGGCATTTGCAAGAAGTGAAGGAAATCGCTTGTTATATGTTGGTCATTTAAAGAATTTTTTTACGCTGAATGATAATAATACACTTGAATTAGGATTAAGCGGTATTTCTGGTCCGAATGATTCAGCGAGAGTTTCTAATATGGGTGTAGTTGATATTACTTATAAGTGGAAACCGGTCAAGCTTAATACTTATCATTCTCTTACCTGGCAAAGTGAATTTTATTTCAACCATGCAGATCTTACTGATAACTATTCAATGAGTTCATTTGGCATGTATTCTTTTATTCAGTACCAGTTAGCAAAACGATGGTTCTTAACTGGCCGGTATGATTATGCGCAAAAACCGTTTGATAAAACTATTAAAGAAAATGCTTTTTCACTAACCGCTGGTTGGTATGCTACTGAATTCTCAAAACTTGAATTCGAAACAAAATCAACTGATGATAACATCGATAAAAGATTTTACCAGGCCTGGTTGCGCTGGATATTTGTAATTGGTGCACATGGTGCACACCAATATTAAAAATTTATATAAATAATCATGAAAAAAATATCAATTCTTAGTTTGTTCTTTTTTTGTATTTCCTCGTTCGTATTTGCTGACACTATCAAAATTGTGACGACAACTACCGATATGAAAAGTATCGCGGAATTTATTGGAGGAAATAAAGTTTCGGTTACTTCAATTGCTACAGGTTATCAGAACCCGCATTTTGTGGATCCTAAACCTAGTTACATAATAAGTTTAACAAAGGCCGATCTTTATGTAACGGTAGGACTCGATCTTGAAACAGGATGGTCCCCGCAATTACTTTCCAGTTCACGCAATACAAAAATTCAAAAAGGTGCAGCCGGTTATGTTGACGCATCCGAAGGAGTAAATTTATTGCAGGTGCCAACTGCAGCTAACAGGGCCGAAGGGGATATTCATATTTATGGTAATCCCCATTACTGGCTTGATCCTTTAAATGGAAAAATAATTGCAAGAAACATTGCGAATGGATTAGAAAGAATTGATCCATCTAATAGATCTTTTTATGAAGCAAATCTTGTTTCCTTTAATAGTAGGATTGATTTGAAACTAAAAGAATGGCAAGGTAAAATGGCTCCTTATAAAGGCTCAAAGATCATTGCTTATCATAATGAGTGGGTTTATTTTGAAACAAGATTTGGCTTACAGATCGTGGATTTTATGGAACCTAAACCCGGTATTCCGCCAACGCCTACGCAATTAGTAAAAGTGATAAAAGAAGTTACAGCCAATAAAATTAAAGTGATCATATCATCGCCTTATTTTACAACTTCATCTTCTGATGTTGTGTCAAAACAAACAGGGGTAAAGGAATTAACGCTGGCAACATCTGTTGGGGCTTTTGATCAAGTAAAAGACTATTTTGGTTTGTTTGATTATAATATTGATCATTTAATAACAGTGCTTAAATAAAAATAAACTAACTCTTATGTTTGATATGTTTCAATTACCATTTATGGTACAGGCATTTGTTGCCGCCGTTATCACAGGTGTATTATTATCTTATATGGGAGTACATGTTGTTGGACGGGGAATTGTTTTTGTTGATCTTGCTTTGGGCCAAATATCTTCTTTAGGAGTTGCATTTGCGGCCTTTATCGGGTCAGGTGTCACATCAATACCTCTTATATTTACTTTAGCTGGTGCAATTTTAATGTCCTTTATCAGCATTCGTGATAAAAGACTAAAACAAGAAGCGATCATTGGGATCTTGTATGCATTTGCGTCGGCACTAACGGTGCTCCTGATCTCCAAAACACCACACGGTGATTCAGATATACAGGAAGTACTTTTCGGGAACATTTTATCAACCAGCTGGGAACACATTAAACTCATTGGAATTATTTTTGGAGGCATAGCATTGATGCAACTGATTTTTTTCAAGAAATTTTTTGCACTGACAAGAGCATTTGAAAACGGGGATACAAGTGTAGGAATATTCAATATCTGGAATTTTCTTTTTTATATATCAATAGGACTTGCTATTGTATTCGCTGTAAAAATAAATGGAGTGATACCTGTTTTTTCTTTCCTGATCATTCCCGCTGTGTCAGCAATTATGATCTCTAAGAATAATACGGTAGTTTTTATTATTGCTGTCTTCATTAGCATACTTGCAAGTTTCTTTGGTCTCGATTTTTCTTTTCACTATGATTTTCCAGCGGGATCTTCTATTGTTGCTGTACTTGGCGCAATTTTTATTCTGGCATCTATAATAAGACTTCTAAAAGGAATGGTAACAAAAACTGCTTTATCAAAGCCTGATCTGTAAGTGGGATCTCAAAACATCCGATAATAATTATGAGGGGCGACGCAGTTGTTCAATGTTGAACAGAAATTTGAACGGAGCGTCGCAACGAAAGCTTTAATAGTAGTAATTAAGCCGGCTAATAAAATATTTCACCTGATTTATAGAAAGCAGTACTATTTTTAGGTATGGAACTTACGTTCAATACACCGGCTCTCTTATTCCCCGCCATTAGTTTATTGCTGCTGGCATATACTAACCGTTTTCTTGCTTTAGCCAACCTTGTAAGACGTTTGCACGATGAGTATAAAAGAGGAGAGAGAAGCTCTGGCTTGATCTATCAAATACAAAGTTTAAGGCGCAGATTAATATTGGTAAGATACATGCAGGGATTAGGAGTTTTCAGTTTTGTTTGTTGTGTGGTAACAATGTATTGTATCTATAGCCAGTGGCAGGAAATCGCGAAATATATTTTTGCAGTGAGTTTGCTTAGTTTATTGACATCTTTAATTATTTCACTGATCGAAATAACACAAAGCACGAAGGCCATCGAAGTGGAGCTGAGTGATATTGAGGAGCTGGAAAAATCAAACTTCTTTACTGGCCTTTGGAAAGGAAAAGAAGAAAAGAAATAATAATGAAAAGGTATTCATATTTTTTAGGAGTGGTCTTAGCAAGTGTAATGCTTGTCTCTTGCTCAAAGGTTGGAGGTCCGGGAGAAGAAACACTTGATGCTATCGATCAAAACGATGATATATTACCTACGATCACCATCTCAAAACCAACGGCTAACCAGGTATACGCAAGCGGCGATTCAATAATTGTAGAAGGCAAAGTAACTGATGATAAGAAGCTATATAAAGGAAAGGTGGAGATAAAAAATGATATAAATAGTTTTGTAATGGCGGATGGTTATTACGAAACCCATTTTTTAGCAATCATTAATTTTCGCCTGGCTTATAAAGCTGTAGTAACAACGCCAACGGATTTTACTATTCATGTTGAGTTCCAGGATCACGGGGCCAATACTTCTGAGGCAACACTAAAAGTGAAAGTGAATCCTTAAAGTTTATTGATCATTTTCAAAACAGCTTCCCAGCTTCCTCCATTATAAACTTCCGGAATTCCTGCTGTCTTCAATATATTTTTTGCTGTATTGCTACGCATGCCTGATTCGCAACAAAGCACGACTGGCTTTTTCATTGATCTTATTCTTTCAATACTTGCAGCGATCCTGTCAACCGGGATATTAATGGAACCGGGAACTTTTCCATTGTCATATTCATGGGGCGTTCTTACATCAATAATGACAGCGCCTTTTTTTATTGCTTCCTTAATGTTGTTTTTCCCAAATAAAAAACCGAACATGGTGATCTGTTTCCTTTTAAATAATTATGCTGCTGTTAATTTTTTTCTTTCGCCAATTTGCTGGCGCCACATTGCATAGTACAAACCTTTTTCTTCCAATAGTTTTTCATGATTGCCGGTTTCTACTACTTCTCCTTTTTCCAATACATAAATTCTGTCAGCATGCATGATAGTGGAAAGCCGGTGTGCAATCAATATTGTTACCTGGTTGCCTTGTTGTGAAATGTCACGAATGGTATCCGTGATCTCTTCTTCTGTTAGTGAATCCAATGCAGAGGTAGCTTCATCAAATAATAACAACTTTGGCTTGCGTAATAATGCCCTTGCAATTGATAAGCGTTGTTTTTCGCCACCTGATAACTTCAATCCACCTTCCCCGATCATTGTTTCAAGTCCTTTTTCTGCACGGGCTAATAAATTCTGGCAGGCAGCCTTATTCAATGCATCTCTCAGCTCTTCTTCTGTTGCCGATGGATTTACAAACAATAAATTTTCTTTTATGGTGCCACTAAATAAATTAGTGTCTTGTGTTACAAATCCGATCTGGTTACGCAGATCATCAAAACGCAATTCTGTTTCATCCAAACCATTGTATAAAATTTTTCCTTCTTGTGGCCGGTACAGACCAACTAATAATTTCATCAAAGTAGACTTACCGCTGCCGCTTGGTCCCACAAAGGCGATCGTTTCGCCTGTTTTCACATCAAAACTTATATTATTGATCGCTTTCTGTGAAGCTGTCTGGTGTTTGAATGCAACATTCTTAAAGGAAAGTGTTTTGATATTGCCTAAAGGCTTTGGATACACAGGATCTTTTTCGGGTTCTTTTTTCATCAGCACGTCAAAATTATTCAATGATGCTTCCGCTTCCCTGTAAGAAAGAAGAATATTGCCGATCTCCTGTAAAGGTCCAAATACGAAAAATGAAAATATTTGCATAGTTACTAACTGACCTGCATCCATTTCCCTGCCAAAAATCAAAGACATTAGTATAAAAAGAATTACCTGGCGAAGAGTGTTTACCATTGTTCCCTGTATAAAGCTGATACTTCGTATTCGTTTCACCTTGGTCAATTCAAGTCCCAGGATCTTGTAGGTGTTTTTATTTAATCTTTCTACTTCCTGTTGTGTTAATCCCAGGCTTTTCACTAATTCAATATTGCGCAAAGATTCAGTTGTAGAGCCTGCAAGGGCAGTTGTTTGACCTACAATATTTTTTTGAATGATCTTTATCTTCTTGCTCAGCTTATTTGTAATAAACGTAAGCACAAAAATACCTACGAGATAAGCTACAGGAATGCGCCAGTTAATAAAAATAGCAGCGTAAATAAAAACAAAAACAACACCTACTATAACACCAAAAAGTATATTGATGAAGTTGATCATGAACTTCTCTACATCGGATCTCACTTTGGTTAATACAGAAAGTGTTTCACCACTACGCTGATCTTCAAACTGCTGATATGGTAATTTCATGGCGTGCTGTAATCCATCAGTAAAAACTTTTGCACCAAACTTTTGAATAACTACATTCAAAAAATAATCCTGGAAATTTTTTGAAATACGGCTGATCATGGCAACGGTTATTGAGCCAAGTAATAACCAAACTACACCATACATATGATCTGGCTGTCCATTTTTATTAATATAATCTACTCTTAAAAAAAGATAATCATGCCAGGTATAATGTTTATCAGGCGCCGGCAAAACCTGGTGGGCATTAGCGAGGTTGATCAGTTTGCCAAAGATGATCGGATCAAAAAGAGAAAAGCCAATATTAACGGCCGCCAATGTAAGCACAAGTATAACCAGCCATTTGTGAGGCTTCAGGTAATGAAGAAGGATTTTCATGTATAAGTTTCAAAAATTAGTCAACGAATATACGAATCTCTCGGCGTCCCATTAGGAAGGTTATCATGTAGAATAACAGGCGGGTAAACAATATAGCCGTTTATTATATTTTGTACAATAGCATATGCGAGAAGATTATCTGCTATATATTGAACTGGCGTTTGCAATCGGATCAATTTTTCAGCACCACTTTTTGTTATTCCATACGCATGCGCATAATCATGAAACCCAGCTTTTTTGAGATGAGCTGAAAATTTTTTGGCAAAAAGATTTTTGATCATAGAATGATCCCATTTTAATAAACCCAGGCTATGTTGAATATGATAAACTAGTTGTTTTGCCGAAGAAGTAAAACCTGTCTTGCCATTTTTACTCCAACCCCACATCAGCAATTCACAGTTTGCCGGGAGTTCGGATAATATAGCTGGAATAAAGTTTAGATTTTTCGTATTTGGTACCGCATCGTCTTCAAATATCAAAACGCGGGAATAATTATTTCGCAGCATGTCCTCATAGATCATCTTGTGACTTAAGGCACATGCAATTTCACCAGGCATCATAGTTTTTGAATAGCGGTGGTGTTTTTTTGCCAGGTCTGCGCTATAAACATTTTTTTCGATCAATTCATTTATCGAAAGATCTTTTTTATCAGCACCAAAAAAGAATGAAAAATTCAAGCCCTTAAACCGTTCAGCAAATCGTTGTCTTCTGTCCTCTGCCGACTTTACAGAAATAACATAAACTTTATCGTAATGAACATTTAATAAGCTCCAGTTGTTATCCATTCGGTAAAATTTAGCTGAACTCAATACCGGCCTGCCTCAAAAAATACTCAATAGGATCAAGAGGATATTTTTCTTTAAATATCCTGAAAGATTCTTTTCCCATTTCTTCAAGGCGATCACGGTTCTGCCAGGCTTTTTCTAATACGAGATCGATCTCTTCTACATTAGTATTAGGTACTATCCAACCGTTAACGTCGTCTTTTATCCATAAAGGCATATCGCCTACGTCGCTTACAATTACAGGCCGCGATAAAGCAATCGTTTCCGTTACTGCTATAGGCATTGCATCAAAATTTGTGATCTGCAATATTATGTGTGAACGCCTTAATGCTTCTTCAACATTTTTTGTATATCCTTTCAAAAATATTTTTGGAAAAAGTCGTTTATCCTTTATTAGACATTCTAAATAAGACTGGTCCCGGCCTTTGCCATAAAAATTTAGTTCAAAGTCTCTTTCATTCCATTTATCACCAGCTAACGCAGTTATTAATTTATCCTGGGCTTTTCTCTTAATATCAAGCTCGGCAAGCATTGCAAATATTAATTTGCCGGATGGGGAAGAATGAAAAGGCGTAATTTCATCCGGTTGCGGGAAAGTGATTGGATTGAAAAGAATTTGCTGTCGGGGGATTTCTATATCCATAGTTTTTTTGATCACGGAAAAAATCTTAGCAGCATCCCCAATATTTTTTTCGGCTCCATGCACCCAATCAGAAAATATTTTTTTCTTTGACCCTTGCAACAGATCCTTTTCATCATAATTATGAAATAGCAGACAATAGGAGGGCAGATCTTTAAACAATTCTTTAAAGGGTCCATGTACTACATCTTTCCATCCACCCTGATTCACAATTACACGATCATAGTTTTTGAAATTGACAGATTGTAACTTTTTTTTTAATTTAAATTTCCCGCTGAAAATAAGTGTTTCATTTTTTTCAGGTAAAAGAAAGAGTTCACACCCGGCATCTGTTAGCTGCTGGATTTTTTCTTCTTTACCCTGCCAGTTAAAACAACAAACGCCTACCCTGAATTTTTTTTTAGCCAGGTATATGGCAGACTTGTACCATATCTCTTCACTGCCACCCCACGCTGCACTGTTCATCAATGACAAAAATAAAACTGAAGGCATAAGATCAGTCGGGTTTATGTGCTACTATAATGTAATTAAGCGTAAGAATTTCGTTTCTGTATTTTTTATCGAGCCAAATGGCAAAATGATTACGAAGCTGCGTAAATCGCAGCTCCATAAAGAAAATCTTTTTTAACTTATTAAAAAAAGTTTTTCGGGTAGCGAATGAATGATAAAGCATGTTGGTTCGCATTTGATAAATAGCTGCCCATTTGCCTCCATTCGGTTTTATATAATCGACGCTTAGTCCAGCCTCTTCAAAAAGGGCTTTTAATGCATGGGGTGTAAACCTGAAATAATCATGCGGCTCTTCATGCAATTCCCATACGAAAGGTACAGTTAGCATGATAAAGCCTCCTGGTTTAAGCACCCTGTAAACTTCTTTCATCATTGTATGATGATCATATACATGTTCAAGCACTTGGGTGCATAGTATTGAATCAAATGAATTGTTGCTAAATTTCAGATCTGTAGCAAGGCAAACAACATCAACTTTATTTCTATCACTTTGCACCGCATCACACCCCACCTGTTTTTTTGTCAAAGGATTATAAATAGTTTCATAAGGTTTGTTGCCACATCCAAGATCAAGAAAATCTCCACTGGCATGTTTTTCTAAAGCTTCTCTGATATCGTTTATGAGAAAATAATAATGAATATAATGCGGATCTTTACTTCGTATATGCCAATCGCTTAATCGCGGTAGATCCCGGTTGTTCATTATTTCATTTGAGTTTTTTATGTGCTCAAATGTCGGGATTTTATAGTTAGCAACATCTACCCACCCCAACCTTCTCTATCCAAACTTCTGTACTGAATAGCTTCAGCCAAATGTTCAGGTTTTATTTTTTCACTTCCACTAAGATCGGCGATGGTTCTTGATACTTTTAATATCCTGTCGTAAGCTCTTGCTGAAAGATTAAGTTTTTCCATAGCAGCTTTCAATAAATTTTGACCAACAGTGTCGATCACACAAATTTCTTTTAGCATCTTACTGCTCATTTGTGCATTGCAATAAATACCAGGATTATTTTTATACCGTTCTGCCTGCATCTCCCTTGCCTTGATAACTTTTTCACGAATGATAGTAGAATTATCAGAATTTTTAGTGGAGGATAATTCATTAAATGCAACCGGAGTTACTTCCACATGCAGGTCAATGCGATCAAGCAGTGGCCCCGAAATTTTATTTAAATATTTCTGTACAGCCCCGGGCGGACAGGTACATTCTTTTTCAGGATGATTAAAAAAACCGCAGGGACATGGGTTCATAGAAGCGATCAGCATAAATGAAGCTGGAAAGTCCAATGCTACTTTTGCTCTTGAGATCGTCACCTTTCTTTCTTCCATCGGCTGCCGCATTACTTCCAACACGGTTCTTTTAAATTCAGGTAATTCATCCAGGAACAATACACCGTTATGTGCCAAAGAAATTTCTCCGGGTTGGGGATTACCACCTCCTCCAACCAGAGCAACATCAGAAATAGTGTGATGCGGAGAACGAAACGGACGTTTTGATACCAAGGTTGAATTTTCAGGAAGCTTACCTGCTACCGAATGGATCTTTGTTGTTTCTAATGCTTCATGCAAAGAAAGTGGAGGAAGAATTGTTGGCAATCGTTTTGCAAGCATTGTTTTTCCAGCGCCGGGAGGACCAATCAATATTGCATTGTGGCCACCAGCTGCCGCGATCTCTAATGCTCTTTTTATATTTTCCTGTCCTTTTACATCAGCAAAATCTATTTCATAATCATATTGCGAATTATAAAATTCTTCTCTTGTATTTACAACTACTGGCTCCAGACCCTTTTCATCATTTGCAAAAAAGTTAATCACCTCTTCGATATTTTCAACACCAAATACATTTAAGTTATTTACTATGGCCGCTTCTTTTGCATTTGCTTTTGGTACTATCAATCCTTTGAAATTTTCTTTTCTTGCCTGTATCGCAATAGGGAGTGAGCCTTTGATTGATCTTAATTCGCCATCGAGACTCAGTTCACCCATTATCAAATATTTTTCGATGGCTTCATGATTTGATATCAATTCTGAAGCGGCTAAAATGCCAATTGCAATGGGAAGATCGAAGGGAGTTCCGCTTTTTTTAATATCAGCCGGGGCCATATTTACCACAATTTTTGTCCGTGGCATCTGAAAGCCAAGCGACTTAAACGTACTTTCAATTCGTTGTAAGCTTTCTTTTACAGCATTATCCGGCAGGCCAACAATAACAACACCGATGCCGGTGCTCATCCAATTCACTTCAATAGTAATAGTGATCGCATCAACACCGTACACAGCGCTGCCAAATACTTTTACAAGCATGAAATGAAGATAGAGAAATAATATTATTGAACGCAATACCACTTATGGGTATGTACGACAGTTTAGAGCTTACATGCTATAGCTATTTATTCAGCTATTTTTCTTTGATCGTATTGCTCATCAGCAATTCTGTATCCGGGTCAACAATTATGGAGACGGGCTTTTGATCTTGTTTTATTTTAAAAGAGAATACAGCCTTGTCTATAAATATTTTTTCTTTTTTACTTCCTGATGAAGTGTTTATTTTAAATGTCAATGGGAATTTGAAAATATTTTTTTGTAATTGTCTTATGTCTATCGTTAAGGATTTGTCCACATTAAATTTCCAAGTTATTTCAAGTTCTGGTTGTCCTGTAGTATAAAGCCATTGATCAAAAAATTGTTTGAGATCTTTTCCCGAAATTTCTTCAAATACTTTCTGAAGATCTCTTGTATCGGCAATGCCACCGGCATAGGTTGTATAATATTTTCTTATTGATCTCCAGAAAACAGAATCACCTAATTCACTGCGCAGCATATGTAATACCCAGCCACCTTTTGGATATGAATTCGGATTAAGCAATTTCATATAATCTCTTTCTTCAGTATCTACAACTGCTTTTGTACTTTCTTTGGAATAGGCAATTACCTGTTCCCGGTCTTCTTTCAACATTTTTATAACTGTATCTTTTCCATACTTGTTTTCAAAATAAAGAATAGTGAAATAAGTGGCGAAGCCTTCACTCAACCATAAATGTCCAAAGCTTTTTTCGGTAGCCATATTACCAAACCACTGATGCGCTATTTCATGCGCCAACAATCCTTCGCTTTTTCTTGTACCGTTTACAGAATTTTCAGAGTAAAAAATTGTATTTGCATTTTCAAGCCCGCCAAATCTTGTTTTGGATTGTACGTTGGCTAATTTTTTATAACCATAAGGACCCACATGACTAATATAATATTCAAGGATCCCGTTTGCCAACGCATAATCATAAAATCCTTTGTCTTTATTTTCCGGATACACCCAACTATAAACAGGAATATTTCCATTTACCACTCCTGAAAGATTGACTGCAAAATCTGCAGCACCGATCACCATTACTTTAGTTGATATAGGCGTGTCTTCTTTCCAATGAGTAAGCTTAAAACCATTACCAAGAGAAATTTCTTCGATCTGTACACCATTAGCAACGACCTGGTAATGTTCGGGAGCCGTTACAACAAATTCTACAGTTGCTTTGTCAGCCGGGTCATCATGACAAGGGATCCAGTTATGACCACGATTGGGCCAGTTATCTGCAAAAAAACTTCGATGACCGTATTTTGTTTTCGAAATGATTAGACCATCTGCAGGAATACCTGAGTAAGGAATTATAAAAGTGGCTGTATCACCGGCTTTCATATCTTGAGATAATAAAATACGCAAACTTTCTTCTTTGTAAATACTACCGCGAATGTTGTTCCCTTCGAGTTTTCCAATTTTCATTCCTTTGCCATTATCTTTTGTGTTGGTCAAATCAAAACTCACTTCACTTGCAGGTTGCAAGAATTTCACTTTTATTTCTGCAACACCGTAAATGGTATCACTTACATCATTTAATCCAATATTGAATTTATAATGTAATACATCAATATTATTTTGAGCAAATGATAAAACTTGGAAACAAAAAATAAATACCGAAAGAAGTATTGTTCGCATAAAGAAATTTTCCTGATTTCCTCCAAATCTATATTTAATCCAACAAATCGTGGTTCTATAATTTCTCCAGCATATCAACCACTTTCTCTCTTTTCAGGATGAGATAACCCAGCCTGTCGTTGCTTACTCCTTCTTTTAGTTGATAACTGAATTCAAGCTGGTCATCATTTGCTGTTGTTTCAAAATAGCGGAAGCTAATATTCGGATATTGTTTCAATTCCTCACTGATCTCGTAAAGATGTGTTGAAAGAATGAACAATGAATTTTTTATTTTGATCAAACCTTTGATCACTGTTAAGGAACATTTCATAGCATCTTGCACATTGGTTCCTTTGAACAGTTCATCAATTAGCACGAGCCATTTTTTCCCATTGTTAATTTTCTCAACCGTATTTTTTACTCTTTGTACTTCGTTAAAGAAATAGCTTTCGCCTTTCGCAATATTATCTACTACATTAATGTTGGTAAGTAAACCATCAAATAAGGTCAACGTCATTTCCTGAGCTGGTACACCCATACCAAGATGAGCAAGAAATACTGCGGAGCCCACAGATTTTATCAATGTGCTTTTACCTGCCATATTTGCACCGGTAAGAAAAAGAAAGTTATGATCAGGATTTAAAACGAGATCATATGATACAGGATGTTTCAATAATAAATGATAAAGCCCTTTTGCATTTACGATTGGTCGGTCTGTTTCTACAAATTCGGGAAAGCGAAGATCAAAATTTTTCATCGCCATTGCCATTGAATACCATGCATCCAGTCTTCCGAAAATTTCCAGCAATTCGACCGTGTCATTTTTATACCGGTTGCGAATATGATATCCGAAATAGAGATTTTGTGTTGATGAAAAACTTTCCCCGGATTTTGAATTAGAAATTTTTGCAAGCGGTGTTTCTTTTAATAATTGTTCTGCTCTTTGAATATAAATTTTAAAAAAAGCAGGCAATTCTTGTTCAGTGAAAAGATCTACAAGCTTTTTAAGTCCCCTGAAAAAATCGGCGCAATGACCAACGGAATATTTTACCATTCGGTAATCTTCTACATGAAACGTTTTATAAGTCCATGTATTAAATGGATTTGGATCAGATGGAATAGGATCTACA
>VBAS01000180.1 GCA_005882975.1 Bacteroidota bacterium
GGCCGAACCGCCAACGACATTAAGCGGAATACCGCCACAGTGCCAAGCCCTGATCGTGGTGGCCAATCCTTTGGCGGCAGTGCAAACTTCAACCGGACGACATGAAAATTGACAATTGATTTAAACAAAATAGAATGAGAAAACTAATTGCAGCAATCAATATGACACTTGACGGGTTTTGCGACCACACGGCACTAATGGCAGATGATGAAATACATCAACATTACAATGAGCTATTAAGGAACGCAGACACCCTTATATACGGAAGGATAACATACCAACTTATGGAAAGTTATTGGCCAACTGTAGTAAAAAATCCTACTGGTAACAAACCAATGGATGAATTTGCAGTAATAATACAAGATATTTCCAAAATTGTTTTTTCCCACACGCTGAAAAATGTTGAATGGAAAAATACAAAGTTGGCAAAGGGTGGTATGAAAGACGAAGTTTTAGAACTCAAGCAACAACCAGGTAAAGACATTATAGTTGGCAGCCGCAGTCTAATTGTAGCTTCAATGAATCTTAATTTAATTGATGAATTCCAACTCAGTGTTCAGCCAATTATATCAGGAAACGGTTTACCATTATTAAAAAACATAAACGATAGAATTAATCTTAAACTCTTAAAAACAAAAACCTTTAGCTCTGGTTCAATAACACTTTACTATGCGCCGACAAAAAAATGACTGCTAATATGAAACGACACAACTTAAGACGCGCATAATAAGGGTATTGCCAAAATGCAGGCTGCCGGAAGCCGTATTTCAAACTGTTGTAATTCTGTTGGCTTCATATCCAGCTTGACCTTATCTGTTTAGCTGTGTACATACCCTGAACTTTTCTATCTTTATTCAGCATCAGTTAGCCGGCTGGACGGGATTCTATTTCCGCACTTCGCCAATACCTGTTCGTTGGCTGTAATGCGTGACGACCATCAAGCATAAAATAATTTTGAAAAAGGTTTTATAATCTATAATTTCTAAAATCATGACATTTCATAAAAAAGCCTTAATCATTTCAACCATTTTTTACTTCTCTTTTATGAGTATTTGTATCGGGCAACAATCACCTTCGTTTTCATCTGCGATTGAAAGACAGTTTGATAAAATCGAAAGTGATATTATATCAAGCGCGAAAGCAATGCCAGAAGAGAAATTCTTTTTCACACCTGAAAATCTTCACATAAAAAATAGCGACCTCAAAGGAGTGCGAACATTTGCTGGACAGATTATGCATTTAGCAACTGACAATATTCTTATTTGGAGTGCAATTACTGGCGACTCAGTACGTGCTGACATTGTAGATGTAAACGGCCCCAAAAGTATAACGACAAGGGATGACGTTTTAAAATACTTGAAAAGCTCATTTGATGAAGGGCGTAAAGCGATTTCGATGGTAACAGAGAAAAATGCAATGCACATGATTGAATTTAGAGGAAGAAATTTACCCATGCTCGATCTTGCTTTTTATGCGTTAACACATGCTAACGAACATTATGGACAAATGGTTGTGTACTTGAGAATGTGCGGAATTGTTCCTCCACCAACTTTGAATGAAAGGTGATAAACAACATAAAAAAGGAAGCACTACAGCCAACAGTGTATTGCCAAAATGCAGGCTGACGGAACGCGTCATTTCTTTTTCTTTTCAATTTAGCTGCAGTTTCAGCTCGACATTATAAATTTAGCCTAAAAGCAAATCACCAACTTTAAAATATAAATTTGGCTTCACCCATCTTTCAAACTTTTTTAAAAGAGTACTTTACCGGAGAGGAAGAACGGCTGCAGTAAGTGCCACTGCCAGAAAGCTGGCCGTAATTATCTGGAATATGATTGCAAAAAGAATGGAGTACAACCCATCTATTCAGTATTTATTTCTCGACCAGAAAAGAAAACTGAAACTGATAGCAAAAATCAAAAGATCAATCACTAAGTTTGATATTAGTAACGAAGAACTTGGAATCGTAATAACCTAATATTCCAATACTAGTTTTTTTACGTCAGTCAGAATGCTTTGGCGACAGTGCTAACCTGAAACTGCAAAACATGAACATTTAATTGTATGACAGGCATAAAAAGCTTTTTACAATTTCATAAGGCGACCATAGTTTATAGCCTCTGCTTGGCTTTGCTGCTGTTTCTTCTCAAATGGTTAGAACTTCGTTTTATAATATTTGATTACTCACTCGAAATTTACATCGGAGCCATTGCTTTAATTTTTACTGGTTTAGGAATATGGCTTGCATTAAAACTTTCCAAACCAAAAATTAAAACTGTAGTAGTAGAAAAAGAAGTGTATATAAGCAGAAATGAAACTTTTGTGCTAAATGAATCACTTGTTGCCAAACTTGAGTTGAGCAATAGGGAATTGGAAATATTGGGTTTAATGGCACAAGGAAACAGCAACCAAGAAATTGCTAATCGGATTTTCGTTTCATTAAGCACCGTGAAAACGCACAATCAAAATCTTTTTGAAAAGTTAGATGTGAAAAGACGGACACAGGCAATTGAAAAAGCAAAAAGATTGAATCTCATACCTTAAAAATCATCCCACTTTGGTACGAAAGTAAGCGGCAAAACAAAAAATATCCGAAAGTATGAGCGGAAAAAGTCTGGCAATAGCCACCTTTGCACCAATAAAAAACTAAAAAGCTGAAAAAGAACATCATCATCTACGGACTAATTGCAGGCATTGTAGTTTCTATTTTAATGCTGTTTTCTGCCTACAACATAACTGATTATGACAGAAGCCTGTTTGTTGGGTATGCTTCTATGCTTGTTGCTTTTTCTCTTGTCTTTGTTGGCATTCGCAATTACAGGGATAAATACAATGATGGGGTTGTCAGTTTTGGCAAAGCATTCAAAATAGGGATTATGATTGTTCTAATCGCTTCTACTATTTATGTTATTGCATGGCTTATTGCCTACTTTTATTTCATACCCGATTATTTAGAAAAATATTCAGCAAAAATGCTTGATAAGCTGAAAGCAGGCGGAGCAAGCCAAATAGAAATAGATAACAAAACAAAAGAAATGGAAAACTTTGCTAAGATGTATAAAAATCCATTCTTTAATGCAATGATGACTTACGTGGAAATTTTACCTGTCGGGTTGATTGTAACGCTTATCAGTTCATTAATTTTAAAAAGGAAAACTGCAAAAAAATTAAACAGGTAAAATCAGATAACATTATGAGACGACAACATCAAGAAAATTACTTATTAAATTTGCTCTAGCAACATTACCCGTCCCGATAGCTATCGGGATTGATTTCGCTTTTCAATAATTTAATTAATAACCTATCAAACAGCATTACTAAAATGAAAAAAGTAACAGGAATTGGCGGTATCTTTTTTAAATGTAAAGACGCTAACAAAATGAAG
>VBAS01000193.1 GCA_005882975.1 Bacteroidota bacterium
CCCTGGAGTAAAACAATTCCATTCATTACGGGATTTGGATAAAGGCTCAAACCTTTAATGGTTTTATTCCTGTTTACTCTTACTATAATGCTGTAAGCTGACTTGCCATCAAGGTCATTATTTTTAATCCGGTAATAACTTGTACCCTGAAGCGGGTTCACATCAAAAAATCCATAGTCACCATCGGCGGTATTATTATACAAAGCAGGTAACGATCCAACAGTAGTAAATGACCGTGCATCGGATGATCGTTCGATCTCATAGTTCTTTACTTTATTTTCTGAATAAACTTTCCAATCCAGTTGTATGCCGGTTTGTTTTTCATAAGCTTTGATTGATCCAAACTTAACAGGCAATACTACATCGATCTCACCTACACCAAACATTGTAAATGCATTAAAAGTTGCTGTCACAGTATTGGCAGCGGCATTTGCACTATTGGCAATAGCAGGCAACCAGGTACCCGAAGCATTTCGGCTAATGCCGATCTGGCCATCACCAAAAGCTGTAAATATGGTTCCTTCGAGTGCATCTGCCCATTGGATGGTAATTGTAGAATTACCAGTACCAGCTGGCCTCTCAATAAGCCACATCGCATCTACAATTCTTGAATTATTAATAAAGGGCGGACCGCCTACTGTACCGTCAGTAGATGCCGGAGAAAACGCATTCACTGCAAAATTACTTACATCTGTAGGGGTTATAATTACCGGCATATAATTAGTGAGTGTACCCAACGGAAAATTATATGCAGTCGCTGCGGCAAGATTTTGGCGGACGAAACGACCAAACGGGCTGGTACCAAAAACATATGAACTACTGCTTCCGCCAACTAGTTGATTGGCGGGTATTGCATTGGTGAGACCCAATAAATTGGGCCCCAGTTCTATTTTACCAGCTGTAAGTGTAAGCGTGCCGGTCACCTCTAGATTTCCATTCAATGTTAAAATGGATAATGCATTTGTCATTCCAATGTTAGGAAAAATTGCATCGCCAATAAGGGACTGTACACCGACTCCGTTAAAATTTACTGTGCCAGTATAAGTGGGGCTTACTGTTGGATTGTCTATGCCACCCGCAAGATTTATCGTACCACTACCAGCGCTTATTATTGGATTGATCAAGTTGCCACTAATATTCATATTACCTGTAGTACCAGGGACTATTGTTACGCCGGTCAGATTACCGACAACATTCAATGAGCCGGTACCGGTAGCAGTAGCTATTGTTCCACCGCTCAGGTTGCCGCCGACACTTAAAGTACCAGTAGTGTTAAATCCAACACCAGTTCTTTGGGGTTGTGTGGCACCCATAGTTACATTTCCTGTTACATTGACTATGCCACCATTAAATCCTAGACCGGTTCCCCAGGTATCACTTCCGCTCTCAACTAAAGTTAAGGATCCACAATTCAGTTGTGCAGCTGCACCATTTATTAAAATAGCATTTGCCACAATTGCGCCAGCAGTAGGCGGGTTCACCAGTAGCAGGCCTGTCACATTCAAAGTAAAGCCATCGGAAATGATCAATGCAGTGTTAGCGGCACCTCCTTGAACAACGAGTGAGCCAATAGCATTTGTCGGACTTACATTCAGAGTTATCAGTTGACCATTTTGAATTGTTACTGCACCTGCTGGCGTACTTTGACCGGGATAATCAGCAACCACCCAGGCACTCCCGTCCCACCTTTGCCATGTAGCAGCGACATTCCAGTTTGCGGGTACTATACTATTTGACCGGTAATCACCAACTGCCTGTGCGGATAAATTATTTCCGATGAAGGTCAGGCATGAGCTAATTATTAAAATTCTTAAGCGAAACGATTTTACATGGTTGAATAGAATTCTGTTTCTCATAAACTAAGGTTTAAAAATTCATTTAGTAATTAATAGAACAATTGTTCAGCAACTACAATAGATGCTCAGCTTAGATCTTTAATACATCAGGGCAGGTAAGTTCAACTGATACACTGGACAACAATTAATGACCAGTGTTTGCGTAGGGGTTTGCTCGTGTAATGAAGTTACACGATTTAACGATTCAGAATTCGAATAACTGAAAAAAATGCTCAATAGTATTTTTAATGATCCACGCAGAAATATAATGTACAGAAAGCTTGTTGTGTATTGCTGGTCCGCTGTATTTACTTGTATAATATTAATTACCGGTAGCAGTTGATCGTTCATTGTGAGAGCTCCGTTGCTATCAAATATTTTGTATTGTGCTTCTATTTGATATTGCTTGAACTCGAATCGCTTTTTTTGTTAATTTCGGCATCCCCTTAATATTTATTAACCATGACCCTTAATTTTTGTTAACCATGAAAAAACTACTACTACTCTTAGCATTTTTTCCACTTTTAATACAAGCCCAAAATGTAAAAGCCAAACTTGGCACAGGCGGCGCCTTTATAATATTAGACCATGGCACACCACCAAACGAATTTGTTAAGTTTCTAATTAAAGAAACCGGAGAAGTAAACTGGTACTTAGACGGACAAGACCTTTTTATTCGGGATGGTTTTTTTAACGCTTTCGGTCCCGATTCTCCTCTTTATAAATATGACTTCGTGCATATTGATGGTGTAAATGGCCGTATTGGGTTTAACGTTTTAAATGGTCATTCAGATGGAAGCCCAGGTGGTAAAAACAGTTTGCCGTTAACCAGTTCAGTAAATCTTTTTGGGAGTATCGCTACACGAGTGCGGGTGGTAGATGGGACGACCAATTATGCTATCCAGCAGGATGACCATATCCTGATCATTGATAAGCAGGATAATGGAATCAGCGACATCTTTTTACCAAGCGTAACCATTAGCAAAGGCCGGGAATTATATTTGAAGCGCAATGGATTTGGCAGTGGAGAAATATCTGTACTGCCACAACCTGGAGAACAATTAAATGGTGTAGTAAATTCTAATGTTAGTCTAAATAAAGATAATGCCAGTATGATGGTGGTTTGTGATGGTATTAGTTGGTGGTTAATGACTGAGATTGAAGCCGCAGCAATAGCAAGAATAACAATAAACGCAACAACGTCTTTAACCAAAAAAGAAGATGTGGTTGAAGTAAATTTTACTGCGGACAACCAATCCATAGATTTAAATCTTCCAGCTGCGGCTGATGTTGACGGCAAACGCTATGAAATAAAGCGCAATGCGGGTGGCACTATATTCCCAGGGAATGTTTTAAGAATCGTTCCGGCGAGTGGTGAAAATCTTGATCAAAGCACTTCTGCTTCGCCTTATTTATTGGAGAAAGATTTTGAATCTGTAACTGTTCAAAGCAATGGCACGAGGTGGGTGATTCTAAATAAATACAAGCCTGAGAATGCAATTCGTGAAGTTAGCACCACTGCTACAATTAGTTCTTCAGATCAAACCCTCCTCATTCCAAACACATCAACTATTAATTTGACTTTACCCGATATTACGACCGTCCCGGTTGGAAAAACTATTACCGTTAAGCGAAAAGCGGGAGGTACAGGAGTAGTTACCTTATTAAAATCCGGAGTGGCAGTTGAAGGAGTCGCATCATTAGCAATAGATGGCACTACGTTATCTACTCTAACTGTTCAATCTGATGGTGTGGAGTGGTGGGTGATCTCTAAATTTTAAAAGATGAAGAGGCTATTCAATCCTTAATAAAAATTACCGGCATGAAAAATCTACCTATGCTTTGTTTGGCCTCTTTGTTTTTATGCAACGCACATGCACAGTTGTTAACCGTTGACCCAGGTGCCAGTTTAACTATTCAAAACGGAACCCAGGTTCATGCGGATGGTTTAACGCTTATACCATCGGCTGATCTTATACTGAGCAATGTTATACTGAGCAGATCGGGTACAGTTATTCATACCCAGGTTAATCCCTATATCTCCCGGGTGTACCAGTTCAGCAATACCACCAACGCTTTTTCAGGATCGATACAAATAAACTATAACGATGGTGCGGAACTGAACGGTATTGCCGAAGCAGACCTTACTCTTAATATTCATAACGGCACCAACTGGGCAGCATACCCTGCCGGCACCCGTGATGCCAACAATAATTTTGTTCTCACCAACGGACTTAGCGGCATTACCCTAAATGAACTAACTCTTGCAAGCCAGTTTGCACCGCTTCCGCTTACCTGGTTGTCATTTACGGCTAAAGCACAAAACAACAGTCAATCATTGCTGCAATGGACCACGACGCAGGAACAGAACACAAAAGATTTTTACATACAGCATAGTGCAGACGGAGTAAACTGGCTTACCCTCGGCAGCATTCCGGCAGCGGGTAACAGCAATTCTACCACCTATTATAATTATATTCATACTAACCCGGTAAAAGGACTTAATTATTACCGTATCAAACAAACAGATGTCGACAGCCGCTATAGCTACAGCCCTGTAAGAATGCTATCATTCACAAAGACTCTGCACCCATTTGCCATACTGGGGAACCCAGTTATCAATGATATATTGACCTTGCAGGTAAACATGCCAACCAGCCTGGCTTTTTATACAGCCGATGGCAAATTGCTCTGGCAGCAACAAGTAAATGCGGGTACCAAAACAATTGATGTAAGCCGGTATGCTAAAGGAATTTATTTTTTAAAAGCGATTACCACGACACAAAAAGTAGTGATACAATAAAGCAATCCTTAATTCTACCTTAGTAGTACCGCACCATTGCTCCATCTTGTAGCCGTCAATTTTTTTCTGATTAGTAAGCACTTTGTACTTGTTGAAGTGTAATTCCCCGTACCTATAGATAATTCTGCTCGCCGATTTTTCATTATTCATTCCAATAGTTTTTTCATCGGCATAAAAAGCAGAGTCAAACGAGGTCTCTTATTAGTAGCTATAAGTTTTTAGAAAAATGTCATTTATCATCATAGAATAATTTGAACAAGGCGTTCTATAATGAAAAGACAAGATTCAGACTGCGAAAGTTCATGCATTTCAGGATATGTTGAAGAGCATTGGCTTTGGAGTGAATAACATTTTAATCAAAACCTAATAATATGAAAAAGCAATTCCTTATTCTAATGATCGTATTGATTTCCTCGGTCACCTATGCGCAAAAAGGCAGTTGGTATATTGGCGGTGTAGCAGGTTATGGCACCAATACAACGGAACCAACTACTGGAACAAAATCAACAACCACTTCCTGGGCTTTCGGTCCAGAGATCGGTACTTTTCTTAAGAATGATATTCAGTTGGGTTTTATTCTTGGATTGAATGGTTCAACCGACAAAAACGATGATAAAAAAATTTCTGAGTTTTCCGGATTTTCGCCAACCATTTATGTAAGGAAATTTAAAAAAGTGACTGATAACTTCAGTTTGTTTTCCGGTTTGTATTTTAATTATTTGTCCGGTGAGGAAACCAATTTTACACCAACTGAAGTAAAAGTTAAGGGTTCAGGATTTGGGATCAATTTAGGGATTGGTATGGCTTATGCATTATCTCCCCGTTTTACAGCAGTCGGTCAATACGGGCTGTTAGGATATTCATCAATTACATATAAACAGAACGATACAGAAACCAGTAAAGTATCTGATTTTAACGTCGGGGTAAATACGGTTGGTTCTAGCAGTTTTGTCCAGGGCAACGGATCTGGTGCAGTTTTCAATATCGGTTTGTATTATACATTCAAATAGGGAAACCATAAAATAGATTTCCATTTAGTAACAAAAAGGAGGATCCGCTATCCTCCTTTTTTATTCTGTTTCTTTTTTTCTTTCTTTTCCTTTTTTAGTTCCTTTTTTTTCTCACGATATTCCTTCTTGTTTTCTTTTGACATGATCAGTGTTTCTTTTAATCCGTTTAAAGCTGATTTAATAATAAGATTGATGAATGCTTTATTCATATCCCGTTCGGCACTAAATTTTACAATGCGTTGTGGTTTATCTGCCGAAGGTGGGTTTGCTGCGGGTATGATCGTATTTGCACCAAAAGCAAGAAGAGAACTTTTCCATTTGGCTTTTCCTTCAAGATCGATATCTACATCAAGGTCATGATATAAAAATTTCATGGTGCCGCTGGCATTGGTGCGATAAGCAGTTCCTGAAAAAGTTATTTCATCAACTGTTCCAGTGTTAATACTTGCGGGGGTGTATGCACTGATCAGTTTATTCAGATCGGGTAAATTAAATTTTTCAATTCTGCCATCAAAACTAAATTGAGGATCCCTATAATTAAAACCTAAACTTAAATTTAAACGGGCCTTATTTTCGATATATGCATTTGCTTTTATCGCCAGTTCTGCATTGGATGAAAAAGTAGTAATATTTTTTACTTCCAATGTAGCCCGGTCCAGGTTTGCCGTTGCAATGTTACCATCGGGCTTGCGTTCTTTATTAACCAGTGTAACATTCGTTGCTTTTACTTGCTTTATCAATAGCGGCGACTTTATTGCATTTACAGATTGTCCGGGGTATTGAGGAATTTTTTTTGTGTCAACCGGCTTAGTCATGTCTTTATAAATAGAAGCTGATACCTTATCAAGCATGATCTCATCAATAAATATTTTTCCTTTGTATATCAGCGAATCGAAATTAACACCGGCCATATTTAAACTACCTGCAGAACCGGAGAAGTCTGTATGTTGAAATTTATGCGCTGCCTGTAATTTTGCCTGGCTAACATTTGGCTTGTATACAATTTCATTCATCTTTATTGATCTGTCTTTATAAGAAAGATCGAATGATTGAATTGTAATATTAAAGAGGCTATCAGCAGTTTGAATATTCAAGTCTTTTAGGCCTGTACTAAAATCAGCGAAATGATAAATTGAAGTATCGGGTGTTTGCTCAACATTGAGCGAATCAATGTTTATGTTGAGATCCTTAAGAGTTAAATATTTTAAGGCCCTCTTTTGTATTTTACCAGTAAATTCTCCAACGGAGATGTGAACATTTTTATAGGATATTACATCTTTACCTGGTTCCTGGTCAATTAGCAGATCCCTGATCGAGAAATTTAATTTCCTGATATTGAATTCACGATCTTTAGCCTGGTTGTCGGAATGAAAAGAAGCATCAACCATGTCAAATTCTTTAAGAACAAATGATTCAATATATCTCTTATTGGTTTTTTTTGACTGGCCGGCAGTATCTTTTACGGGAAAGAAAACAGGTAATTTATCCTGGATATTGAATTCAACTTCCGGTTCAATTATTTCAATTTTATCGAGTTTAAGAATGTTCGACTTTATTAAAGTTGAAAGCTGAACATTTTTAAGGATCATTTTATGCGTCCTGAGCCGTAGCGAACTATTGATATAGGGGTAGCTGCTTAAAGAGTTTTCCAACTGATTCAGCTCTACATTATATACACTAACATTGCCCGCAAAAAAATTGACACTTAGCTTATCAAATTTTAATTCATAAACATCTGAAATGATATTTGAATTAAAACTTTTGGTCAGCGCATTTGTAAGGATACGGTTTAAGTTATAGTACAAAAAAACAAACCCTGCAATCAAGAGGAGAAAAAAGACAACTGTTATCCTGAATATGATCCTTTTTACACGACCCTTTCTTTTTATTTGTTTAACTTCTTTCATCATTGCTACTATTATTTGTAAGCGTTAATCACAGAAAGGATACAGATAGTAGAGTTATAGCAAAGAAAGAGTCTTTGACGCTTTTACTTGGGAGGTGAGGTCAACTGTAAATTAAGATAAAATTTCAACTAAGCACCTATTGATTTCACGACAGCTGTAAATCAATCTTCAAAACTTAGGATCATTTGATCCTGGGTAGCCGCATATTATAATCTCCTTGTTTTAATTGGAAAGCTTCCACTTTTCCTTCAGCATTTCTTATTATAGTAAAAAAAGCATTTGGCACTTCACGAACTGAGAAACTATTATTATCAGAAAAAAACATTTGGTAACCGACTGCTGGTTGAAAATTCTGTTGCAGGCAAAGAGCATCACCGCAGAAAGAAACGGTCAACGTATCTTTTTCTAAAAGAAAATTACCAACCAATTTTTGCAATGTGTCTTTTGGAAGGGTTACTATCTTTTTATAAGTTGGATTGTAAAATCCTTTCCATCCATAAACAATGGCTACGCTATTAAGCAACTCATTGATCACGGCAAAATTTTCACCGTTGATCATGATGACCACGCCATTTCCACCGTGCATGCTTCCATATGAAGTACAAAGAAATGCTTCGTTTCCCCCGTTATGAGTAAAATATGATTGACCTTCTTTTTTTTCAATAAATACACCAAGCGCTGCATTGCTATCTATATATGGCGTTAATCTTTTTTTCATCATTGCCTGTGATAAAACTTTTTTAGATCTTCCTTCCAGCGCCAATTGGCATTCGATAATATATTTTGCAAGATCAGTAGGAGTGGTCCATAAACCAGCTGCAGCCTGTTCCGGATAAATATGATATTTGCCTGTCACCGGTTTACCATTTCCATAATACCCAGTTGCAAGATTCGCTGTAGCAGTCGGTGGTTGTTGATAGCTGCTGTTTGTCATATCCAATGGTGCCAATACATTTTTTTGCATCCAGTCTGCATAGTTGCTGTTAGTAATATTGGTTAGTATCAGTTGACTTATCGTAATACCACCACCGGAATATTTAAATTTTGTACCGGGTTCAAATAAAGAACGAACAGCTTTTGTATTAGCAGGTCTTTTGCCATCCAGTATTTGTTGCAGCGTTGGTAATGTATC
>VBAS01000194.1:0-4657 GCA_005882975.1 Bacteroidota bacterium
GCTCACATCACCAAGTATTCTATATTGATCCTTACTTAGAGGCTCAATGAAAAGACCAGGAGCCGGAAGCTTTACTTGTGTTACGGCTGATTGATAAGTTGCCTGGCCACTTAAATTTATTTGAGGAAGAAAACCCTTACCGAGATTTTCCTCACTATACTCACTTGTCTGTTTGATCAGTTCACGTTGCCTGATCAGCGGATAATTTTGTTCTGCAAGCTCATATGTTTTTTGTAAAGTCAAACTTTGTGTTTGTGCAAATAGCATTGCTGGAAAGACCAGCAACACTGTTAGTAATCGCTTCATAAGAAATTATTTTCTAATAGAATCAATAATAAATTTTGGTATCTCTCTTTTTCGTTCTTCCATTGCTTCCTCGAAGCGGGAATCAGTCATATGCAGGTTACGGGTGATCATAGGCCTGGCTATAAATGGAAATATGGTCATTGATAAAAGATTCATCAATAAATGAACCGGGTTGATCCTTTTTATTGTTCCATTTTTTATTTCCTTTTCGATCTGGTCAAGAAACTTACCCGGCTTAGGAAGATTGTGTTCACCCCAGATCTTATACATGAATTGATCAGGGTCGCGATTGAGTTCGTTTATTACAAACCAGGGCAAGTATGGATTCTCCAACATCTCGTCTATATATTCATCCACGAATTTTTCGATCTTAAGAAACAATGGATCGTCCGACTGAAAAATAGCATTGATCTTTGGAAAGAATTTTTGTGCCTCTTCCAAAAAAATTGTTTCAAAAAGTTTCTCCTTGTCGCGATAATAATAATGTAACAAGGCTTTATTGATCCCTGCCTCATTAGCTATATCCTGCATACGGGCACCCGCCATGCCCTTTGTGGTAAATATTTTCCTGGCTGCAGATAAAATTTTTTCTCCGGCCCCTTGATTTTTTTTGTCTTTAACCATACAGTTTAACCAAATGGTTAACAAATCTAAGAAATCAATTTCCCTTAGCAAATTATTTTTACCAGATGTGCTTAAAGAGGATGAAAGGTAAAAATTGATTTCAAGTTCCCTGAGCCGTCACACATACATACATATAAACTTTTGGCCGCGAATTATAAAGTATGAATTTTTCGTTTTCGCGTCTATAAGAGTTATCATAACCTAACTTGATTTCAATCAGTTGTCCGGATTTTGCAATCAATTTATTTTGTTATGCTCAAAATCTTTTGCAGCATTTAAATTACTTTCTGTGTCTAAGAACAACATTAATCTTAAACCTTAATTAAAAATCGTATGAACCTAAAGACTTTCCTGGTTATTCTATTCGTATCGGTATTGTTTTCTTGCCGAAAAGAACCCAACACAGAGGATCTTAAACTTGATCAAGTCGTGGCTACCGACAGAGACCTTACAGCAAATTTTTCCAGTTATGCTACTTATTTTATTTCGGACACAGTAAGTGTTGTGGCCTCTGCTTCCACGGACAGCATCCTAACCGGTCCCATGGCTTTGCAATTAGTGAATGCTGTTAAAACCAACATGAATAACAGGGGATATACATTTAAACCCCGGTCTCAGGGCCTTCCTGATCTTGGATTCAGACTCACCGTTATTAAAGACATTACTCGCACAGCAGTTTGCGGTGGTTGGTGGGATGGCTGGTATGGTTATTATCCACCGTGGTATTGGGGCTGCTATTATTGTGGGGGATATTATTATCCATGGTGCACAACGTACACCTACACGATCGGTACCTCCACACTTTATATGTTTGATATAAAAAACCAGGGCACTAATCATAATGTAAGGGCTCTTTGGGGTGCCACAATGTTTGGGGTCTTCAGTACTACGAACAATCAAACAAACGCTGATCTCACAACAACAGCGATCAACCAGGCTTTCACTCAATCCACTTACCTCAAAAAGTAAAACCTTACAACATGAAAAAATTAATCATACTGATATTTATCTGTGCTGCTTGTATTGGTTCAATAAATGCACAAACAGCATGGCACCTTGATAATTTTGCAACATTAAACTGGCAAATCGCCACTCCATTAAGTACCAATTATCTTAAAGCGACATCGTTAGCCGGTGGAAATCTTGAGTATCGCAGATTTATTAAACCAACTATGAGTGTAGGTATTGGATTTAGCTGGAATTCATTCGAGCAATATGTTCCGCCTAAAATTTATGATAAGCCCGATGGCTCCAGGCAGATTTACACAGATTTCGTTCACCAGGTATATACATTGCCTATATATTTAAATGCTCATTATTACTTTAAAGGCGGTATCAAGATGAAGCCCTATGCTGGGATTGGTCTTGGTGCAGAGTACAGCGAGCAAAGCGCTTATTACAACATCTTTGTTTCCGAAGAAGATGGCTGGGGTTTTGTAGCCCGCCCTGAAGCAGGATTGTTATATAGATTTAGCAATTACTTCGGGGTCCACGCCAATGTTGGTTTCTATTATGCTACAAACAAAAATGAAGCTTTGAAAATTGACGAGCTGAAACATGTTTATTATAATATCGGCATATTTTGGAACGGAGATTGATTTAATTTTTTATAGCTGATCGTAAATGGCCATCTACCCGGATGGCCATTTGTTTTGTGGTAAAAGAAGTTGCAATAAACAAATTGAATAAAAATTGAAATACATTTGAGAAGAAGATCTTTTATTTCCAACTTATAATTATACGATATGAAAAATATTCTTGCATTCATCCTGATCGCAATTACTTCATTGAGCACTCATGCACAAACAGATAATAAAATTGTAATTGGAAAAGTTGATAGTGTGTATTCAGCTATACTTAAAGAGCCAAGAAAGGTTTGGGTATATCTTCCAAATATGAAAGCGGGTATGCAAAACCCCGGACAGCGTTACCCTGTTGTTTACTTGCTTGATGGTGATGGCCATTTCGAATCAGTAGTAGGAATGATACAGCAATTAAGCCAGGTAAATGGCAATACGATTGTTCCGGAAATGATCATTGTTGGTATTCCAAACACAGATAGAACTAGAGATCTGACACCAACACATATAACAAGTGATCCGCCTATGATGGATATTAATTCTTCAAAAAACACGGGCGGTGGTGAAAACTTTACGGCGTTTATGGAAAAGGAATTGATGCCCCATATTGATTCATTGTACCCCACACAGCCCTATAGAGTACTAATAGGTCACTCATTTGGCGGTTTGACAGTAATGAATATCATTACCAATCATACTAAACTATTTAATGCCTATATCGCCATTGATCCAAGTATGTGGTATGATAAAGAACAATTTTTAAAAGTTACACAGAACAAACTCGCCGCACAAAAATATAATGGCACAAGCTTGTACGTAGGTATTGCTAATACAATGGACGAAGGAATGACGCTGGAGAAACTAAAAAAAGATACTACTGTAAAAACGAGACATATCCGTTCCATTTTTGCGATGGATAAATTTATAAAGGCGAATGCCCAAAATGGTTTAACGTATTCCAGTAAATATTATCCGGATGATGATCATGGCTCTGTTCCGCTTATAAGTGAATACGATGGTCTGCGTTTTCTTTTTAGCTGGTATCGTTTTAAGTTTGGCATTGCCGACTTTATGGAACCAGGCACTGAAGTAGTAACAAGGATGAAACAACATTACCAAACAGTCTCAAAGGAATTTGGTTTTAAAGTTTCTCCGCCGGAAATGCAGATAAACGGGTTGGGCTACAATGCACTTTCTCTAAAACAGTATCTAAAGGCAGCAGCCTTATTTGAAATGAATATTGAAAACTATCCTGAAAGTGGGAATGTGTACGATTCGTATGCAGATGTTTTGCTTGCTCAAAAAGATACAGCAAAAGCAATAGTTAATTACCAGAAAGCATATGCAATAACAAAAAGCGAAGACAGCAAGCAAAAATTAGATCGGCTGCAAGGCAAATCAACATTTGCACTTTCCGCAAAAGAATTGGAAAAATATGTTGGTGCTTTTGAGTTTGAAAATATTTCCCTTACTGCTACGACGATGATAAAAAATAATGCTCTCTGGGTGTCTGCACCCGGCCAGGGAGATTTTGAACTGGTGCCTTTGTCCACTGACGCCTTTACCATAAAAGGAATGCCAGGCTATAAGATCCAATTTGAAATGGAGGGTAATAAGCCAGTTGGTCTTACTTCAACACAACCAGATGGAACTTATAAAGCGCATTTGAAAAAGTAGAATGACTAATGAGATGATAGGTGATAATGGACAGATGATAGTTGTAAAATTATCAGTTATCAGTTATCATCTATTAACTATCCTCTCACTCCTCACTTTACCCAAGTCATAAGCAGAATTATATAACCAGCAACAGGATAGTTATAACAATGCCGGCCAAAGTGAAATAAAGTCCCTTTCTAAAGATTGTTGTGCGTGGCATAAACATCCAGAATGATGATACAACAAAAAAGAATAATGATATTCCAAAAAATACATTCAGATAAAATAAAGGTTGTTTGGTAGAAGCTTTATGCAACTGAGTAAGTTTTTCAATTCCTTTAGGAAGCGATCTTACTTTATAAATTACCAATCCTGTCAATTTATTGTAAGTTCCCTGTTTGAACTGTAGAAGTTCTTCAGTTTCTGTTTCAGCTTTCAGATCACGGATGCGAATTGCTTGTCCAACCTCTTCTGCTTTAAGGCCAGCA
>VBAS01000194.1:4686-5067 GCA_005882975.1 Bacteroidota bacterium
TGCTTAAGAAAATTCGTATCCCTGAAGATGAGGACAATACCGCTAAGTGCATACACAGCCATAATACCAGCGAGAAAAAAACCGAGATAACGGTGCCATATCCTCATGCGATTGTGAACAGTTACTTTGCCTGCCATATTTTTTGTGCAAAAAGAGACCTAAAATTGTAACCCATATAACGAATTAGGGAAATTCATTTACGATTTCAAGTGAACCCGCCACTATAAAGATGATTAGAATTGCGGAACCTGAATGGAGCGTCGCAACAAAAGGTCAATCAAGGAACAAAGGTTGGTCAAAAAAGAAATCTATTTGACTCCTTCACTCTTTTATTCTCTTAGCTCTTATTCTGCCCAGGACATAATATAATTCGTATTCTCA
>VBAS01000237.1:0-355 GCA_005882975.1 Bacteroidota bacterium
GAGAAAAATACACGGTTTTCCAAAGTTCGGAAATATTACACTTAAACGGGGTATTACTAAGGACACAAAATTTCTTGAATGGATAAAATCCGGAATGGGCAAGTCGGGTTCTGATCAAACAAACCTTAGAAGAGGCATGACGATAGAATGTTACAATGATTCAGGTGATGTGATCGCATCGTACCGGGTAATAAATGGATGGGTAACAAAAATAGAAGCACCAGGTCTTAATGCAAATGCCAATGAAGTCGCTATTGCGAATATTGAATTAAGCTATGAAGGGCTAGAACTTATTAAAAGTTGAAGAATTAGCAAACTCATCTTGAATTCCTTTGCACACAGTACTGACTTTTTT
>VBAS01000237.1:452-12853 GCA_005882975.1 Bacteroidota bacterium
AAAACCATAACTAATAATCATCAGCGGATCGATAATACGATGCCATTTTTCATCATACCAATTTGACGTAATGAAGATAAAAAAGTTGCAGTAAAAAAGATTTGGTGTTACAGTCTCTGACCATTTACTTTGCAGTTCAAAGTGCTTTGACACTGTTTGCATAGATGGATGGGTAATTTTCAGCAATCGTTTGGCAAAAAATAAAATTTACATTACAGCATTATAAATATAAGTGAATGGCAACAATATTGAATATCCAGAACCTGGGTAAAACTTATCAGAGTGCAGGCCGTGAGTTGACGGTGCTGGAGAATATTAATTTTTCCGTTGAAGCTGGATCAACGATGGCGATTGTTGGTCCATCGGGTAGTGGCAAAACAACTTTACTTGGTTTGGCTGCAGGACTTGATCGTTCAACTACAGGTTCAGTGGAATTAAATAATATAAAGCTTGACAAGTTGAATGAAGATGAACGGGCAAGTATAAGAAATCAGCATGTTGGTTTTATTTTTCAAAGCTTCCAGTTGCTTCCCACTCTTACTGCGTTGGAGAATGTGATGGTGCCATTGGAATTGCGGGGAGAAAAAAATATAAAATCGAAAGCAGTCGATCTGCTGCAGAAAGTTGGACTGGGCAACCGCGGACATCATTACCCTGCACAGCTAAGCGGTGGTGAACAGCAAAGAGTATCGATGGCCCGGGCTTTTATTAATAAACCTCAACTTCTTTTTACCGATGAGCCTACCGGTAATCTTGATGCTGAAACAAGTCGCGGAATAGTTGAGCTGATCTTTAACTTGAATAAAGAAGCCGGTACTACCTTGATCATGGTAACACATGATCTTGAGCTTGCTAATAAAACGGGCCGCATTATAAAATTAAAAGGTGGCCGTATTGTATCGGATGAAGTAACAAGTCAAAATTAAAAAGTCAAAAGATAAAAGTTACGAGCTGTGATTTTTGGTTTTGAGTTTTGAATTAAGCATAAAGAAATGAGTGTACTAACTAAGATGAATTTTCCATGGCTAGCAAAAATGGCATGGCGTGATAGCCGACGTAATCGTTCAAGATTATTTTTATTCGTATCATCTATTATACTTGGCATTGCTGCTATGGTTGCTATTTATTCTTTGGGTGATAATATGAGTGCCGAAGTGGACAAGCAAGCTGCTTCTTTATTAGGAGCTGACCTGATGATCGGTACTGGTAAAGAAGTTAGTCCTGCGATACAAAAAATGGTCGATTCGCTTGGCGACAGAAGATCGGAACAAAGAATGTTTCCATCCATGATCTAAAACAAGATTGGTACAGGTTCGTGCATTGGGAGGGGAGTTTCCTTATTACGGAATATTGGAAACGGTGCCTGCAACTGCAGGTAAATCTTTTAGAAATGGACAAGCTGCATTGGTGGATCAAACGATGATGTTACAATTTGGTGCTGCTGTCGGTGATACAGTTAAAGTGGGGAATGTAAGTTTTGTTATTGCAGGTACTTTAATAAATGCTCCTGGACAAACAGGATTATCAGCGTCTGTAGCACCACCTGTTTATATACCTCTTCAATATTTGGAACAAACAGGGCTTGCACAAAAAGGAAGCAGGATCGCTACGCAGTTCTTTTTCAAGTTCGATAAGCAAGTGAACATGGAGCAGCTTTTAGACAAGATCGAACCACGGCTGGATATTGAAGGCATGAGTTATGAGACTGTTGAAACACAGAAACAGAATACTGCAAGGTCTCTTCAAGATCTTACGAATTTTCTTTCATTGGTCAGCTTTATTGCATTGTTATTAGGTTGCGTTGGTGTTGCCAGTGCTATTAATATTTATGTAAAGGAAAAAATAAGATCAGTAGCTATACTGCGTTGTTTGGGAGCAAAAGGTTCGCAAGCATTTCTTATTTATTTAATACAAATTGTTGTGGTAGGTTTCCTGGGTTCACTGGCAGGTGCTGCTTTAGGAACGATCATTCAACAATTTTTACCAATTGCATTCAAAGATTTTTTACCAATAAAAGTTACAGCAGAGATTTCATGGTCAGCGATAGGACAGGGATTACTATTGGGTATTGTGATCTCATTTCTTTTTGCATTATCTCCACTGGTATCTATTCGCAAGATCTCGCCACTAAATACGCTGCGTTTATCGTTTCAAAAATTTAGTTTATTTAAAGATCCTATAAAATGGCTGGTGTATTTATTGATCATCCTTTTTATTTGGGGATTTATTTATTATCAGATAGGAGAGATACCCGAATCGATCGGTTTTTCTATTGTAATTGTAGTTTCATTTTTAATATTGGTTGGAGTTGCAGCATTGCTAATGTGGGCTGTGCGTCGTTTCTTTCCGAACCGGGCAAGTTATTTATGGAGACAAGGACTTGCTAATTTGTACAGACCCAATAACCAAACCACAATATTGATCGTTGCCATTGGTTTGGGTACTGCTATTATCTGCACACTATTTTCTGTCCGGGCAATTTTATTGAAACGAATAGAACTTACTGCCCGTGACAACAGGTCCAACACAATATTATTTGATATACAACCCAGCCAAACGGATAGTGTAATAGCATTAGCAAAACAATTTAATTTACCCATAGATGGAGCAGTACCTATTGTAAACATGCGGTTAGAAAAAGTTAACAATATCACCAGCGAAACTTTACGGAAAGACAGCACCATTAAAATGTGGAGGGGAGCATTTGACCGCGAATACCGTGTAACGTTTCGTGATTCGCTAACTACCTCAGAAAAAATAGCAAAAGGAAGATGGTCGGGTAAAGTGGATGCATCCGGAAAAATATTTGTTTCATTGGACGAGAATTTTGCAAAGAACAATAGCATCAAAGTAGGAGATACGATGATCTTTAATGTCCAGGGATCTGTTATTTCTACCATTGTCGGTAGCCTCCGCCAGGTAGACTGGGGTCGTGTGCAAACAAATTTTTTGGTTGTGTTTCCAACCGGTGTATTGGAAAATGCGCCGCAGTTTCATGTATTGGTTACCCGTGTTGAAAATAAGGATCAGTCCGCGAAGTTTCAGCAACAATTAGTGCAAAAGTTTCCCAACGTGACGATCATTGATCTGAGTGCTGTGTTGAATATAGTGAGTAATATCATCGATAAAGTTGGATTCATTATTCGCTTTATGGCGGCATTTAGCATTTTCACCGGCTTGATCGTATTGATAGCTTCTGTTTTGATCAGTAAGTATCAGCGTATACAGGAAAGTGTGTTGTTGCGTACACTGGGCGCAAGTCGTAAACAGATCTTTTATATTACAGCATTGGAATATTTTTTCCTTGGTGCTTTGGCGGCTGCTACCGGAATGTTCATGTCGTTAGGCATAAGTTTCCTGGTCGCAAAGTTTATGTTTCAAACAGAATTTGTATTAAAGTGGGTTCCGTTGTTAATTGTATTTATATCGGTGTGTTTCCTGACTGTATTTATCGGGTTGCTCAATAGTCGTGCAGTAGTAACAAGACCACCGTTGGAGATCTTGAGAGAAGAAGTGTAATCAATGGGAGCTGGCAATCTATAATTTAACCATATTCTTAAAATCCTTTTCTCTCGTTTCGATAGCGGATGCGGTAACCTCTACTATTTCTTCAATAAGTTCAAGGTCATGGTCTGTTGGTTTACGGGCTTCTGTGTAATAGAGGGCAAATGTTCCCAGCAATTCACCCTTGGTATTAAATATGGGTGTTGACCAGCATGAATGCAGACCTTCAACTAATGCATATGACTTATAGTCTTTCCACAGCGGATCAGTTGCAATATCTTCCACAATTACCTGTTTGCGATTGAATGCTGCTGTACCGCAGGAACCGGCAGCAGGACCAGCTTTATTTCCACTGATCGCATTGCTATATCGTTCCGGAAGTGAAGGAGCAGCACCAACAAACAACTGGGTTGTTTCGTTATTATATAATAGTATAGATGATAAAATATTGTTCCTGCTTCTATACTCGATCCAGCTTAGGATCTCGTTAAGTACTTCTTCCAGGTTTTTTTCACTGTCCAGCATTGTCTTCACATCTGTTTCCAACAGTTGTAAATCCAATGATTCTAATAAGTCTCCGGTAAATTCACTCATAATGATAAGACTTCTAAGTTATGGTTTTTTCTTTGTTGTAAGTCGCCGCGAATTCCACTTATTACTGATGAACATTATTAGTTTGAAGCAAATTCGTCAGAGAAGCTTTTGTAACTGTTTCCAAACATTTTCAGCTACTATAAGATGGCCTTCAGCAGTTGGATGAATACCATCTGCCTGGTTAAGTTCAGGTTCACCACCCACACCTTCTAAAAGAAAAGGAATAAGTGTCATCTTATTTTTAGCAGCCAGGTCAGTATAAATATTTCGAAATTCAGTAGTGTATGCTTGCCCCATATTTGGCGGGATCTCCATACCGGCAAATACCAATTTTGAGTCAGGATACTTTTCTTTTACCTTATCAATTATATCCTGTAGGTTTTTTTTAGTTTCTGAAAGTGGAGTGCCGCGCAATCCATCATTGGCGCCAAGTTCAAGAATAAATATATCTATTGGTTCACGCAAGATCCAATCGATGCGGGTTTTGCCACCGGAAGAAGTTTCTCCGCTTACCCCTGCGTTGATCACATTGTAAGGAAGACCGAGTGAATCGATCTTTTTTTGAATGATCGCAGGAAAGGCTTCTGATGGACTTACGCCATAACCTGCTGTAAGGCTGTTGCCAAAAAAAACAATTGTTTTCTTTTTTATGTTGGTGTTGCTTTCTTTTGGAATATTATTTTGATTCCCAGGCGTAGGTTTTTTATTATCGGAGCAACTTGAAAACAGTATAATGAGGCTGGCAATAATGGTTGATCCTTTTTTCATACTTCTTCCATTTCAAAATGATTTGGCTGGCGTGATGACAATGCTTCCGTACTCTATTGGCTCATGATCGCCTTGTAACATAATAGGTCCTGCAGTTCCTTCGTGACTATTCAAGGCACCGCCTGTAATCCCGGGTATTTCCTGGTTGCAAATTATTGTCTTTCCATTGAGCACAACGGTTACCATTCTGCCGATCAAAGTGATCTCGTAAGTTTGCCATTCACCTGGTTTTTTACCGGCACTCTCACTGGGTGCGATAAAACCATAAACTGATCCTAGCACATCTTTTACAGGCGTTTCTTTATAATAATCTGTGATCTGTACTTCATAGCGACCTCTTAAATAAACACCGCTGTTACCATCTTCGTGGAAACGGAATTTAACCTGCAATTTGAAATCATTAAAGATGGCATCAGAAATTAAATTTGAACCGGCTTTTGGACTTTTCAAAATTCCATTCTCAACTATCCATTGATTGGTTGTTCCTGACGCATGCCAGCCTTTCAGATCTTTTCCGTTAAATAGTTGTATCGGTTTATCCCAAACGGGTTTTGTATTACGTGTTAACGAGGGTGCATGAACCGCAGAGAATTTACAATTTCTTCCATTAGGAAAGGTGATAGTACCAACCAGGCTATCACCTTCGAGAGTTGCTTCAAGATTTAAATTGTTTGGTTCTGCCTCCCACTGTGGAGGAATAGAAAAACTAAGCTTACCATCACTTAGGTTTACCTGCGATATTGGTCTTGCACTTCCACCGGGTCCAACAAATCTTCCAACCAATACACGATTACCTGATCTTTCTACTTCAAGCCAGCAAGGAAGATCTTTTCCGGAAATATTAAAGGTGATATCCCATCTGCCAAGAACAGAAGATGTATCAGAATAATTTTCAGCCTTAGTGACTGACAGAATAATGTGAAAGAATAATAAAGTTAAAAGAGATCGTTTCATAGTTTGTTATGTTGTGTGTGAAAATAATCAACTTCGAAGTTAGCTGAATAAAGATCACTCTCTCTGAATTCTGTAAGAGAAATGATTTACACATTGTGACTTTGTTCAACGGTAACTATACAGCCAAGATTTTATCAAGTCCGCAATCTTTCAGAGATTGAGTATTGAATATTTTCATAGATCCAGGCGTCATGATCTTATTTCTTTGTTCTATCCATGTATCCATACTGGTGCCATATATCTTTCTTGTTTTTGCTTCATCCAGGTGATGTATTTTACCCCAATGAAAACTGTGAGGAATATTTCTTGCTTCCAGTTCATTCCATACTGCATTATAAAAATTCCTTGTTGTGTTTGATTCAGCACAATCCAATTCGAGTATGCAGGTAGGATCGAATTTGGTGAAGGCAAGTGTTGCCGAAGATCTCTTTACATACCGATAAGATAATATACCTGAAAGCGGTCCGTGATCTTCATTCATTTCAATGAGCAGATCGTTTACTTCCAAAACACGATCAAGCGGAATGCCGATAGCAGTGCTGAGCAACTTACCACGGATATTATTATTTGTAAAAATCTCTCCTGATGTTCCCCGCACTCCTTCATAAAGAGTGTACGAACTTTTTACAAGTTTACTTACTACAAGGTGAGTTAAAGCAGGAACAATATCAGTGATGATGCCAATAACTGCAGCTGCATCATCACCGGGGCCTGCCTTATTGAAATCAACAACCGGTGGCTGGTAGTTGTCTGTATAAGGACGTTTGTACATAATAGTAGCATAGGCGCCACCGGCAAGATCATACTGATCAATTACAGCCTGGAAATGGAATGGCCGTTCATTACCATTAGGAATAAAATTCGCATTGGAAAAATCCAGCGTTTCCATGATATGCCTGAATGAATCATCTAATGGTATTTTTTTGCGATAGCTTTCTAAGAGATAAATATCTTCCGTTTCTATCATCACACCATGAATGAAACCAAAACTGCCAAAACTCACAAGGGCAGCATTGAAAAGTTCATCATCCGCAACAAGTTTGGTTTTAAATTTTTCAATGAACATATCGGAAACAATTGGATATGATTTTCTTTCTAACCATATATGTTTATCGGGACCTGTAATTATGTGCATGCCAACAATAAAGTCCGGAACCGAACCAGTGTCTATTGCTGAACCATGTGTACCTGTTGAAAAACACCCGACAATAGTTTGCCCGTTGCTGGCACCAGAAGTTTTTAATGATCTTTTATTCTTTTTTAACCAGTCGTTCAGTTCCTGTATCGAATTTCCGCATTGGGCAAATAAAAGATCATTGGGAGTGCCATTATAGTTAGGTGATAAACTTGGCGTATTCCGGATCGGGAAGATCATATTCAGCATCTTGGTGTTTAAAATCCATCCTTCTGCTGCTGCTACTTTACTAAAGGACCATCCTCCACCCAATGCCCTGACAGTTTTATTTTCTGTAATTGCTTTTCCAAGAAAAACCTGAATAGCTTCCGTCATCGCATTATAATCATCAAAGCCATTACCTGTATTGCCATTAATGAGATCAAATAAATTATTGATGGGTTGTGTAAAAGTATCATGACGGTTGGTCCACTGTGTTGCATTGGTGGGCCGTATTTGCGGCTGTGACATGTATAAAATTTAAAATAAAAAAATTATAACCCCCCGATCTCCCGCTGGCAAGGCTTATGACATTTCCATTCGATCTTTACAGGTGAAACAATACCCAAGGTGATGACAGTCACGAATGATTGCCCGAAATTTTTTGAGAACACTACTTCATCAAGTGCAGCGCAGGTATCTGTGCAATTCGGTACATGGAAATTTTGAGGTTTGTTTACAAGTCCCCATAAATAGGAGTGCATCACGGTATCCCTGTATTCAGTTCCGGGATCATTTTTTGTATTAATGACCCTGTAATGATAGCAACTTTGTATCACTATAACAGACAGGATCAATAAAATGAAAAAGATCTTTTTCTCGTGCAGATAAGAAGTTGGTTTGGTCATAAAATAAGTTTAAGGTTTAAATGACAGGCACATCAATTTATCTCTGGCAAGTTGCTTAAATCTTTTTCCTGCTATGCCATAGTAAAAGTTCGCAAAATCCTAAGATTAAAAAAAATAATTGATAAAGTATTTGCGGAAGAATATTATTGAAACATGCTAAGTTTGAGATAGCCTAAGTGTATTTCATCATCAGTAAGAGGATCAGCAGGGCTTATCAATAGACTGTATTTTTCTTTTATCGCTGCAGGAAGAATATCAATTATCTCATGAATATCGTCTACATCTATCCCGAATTTATCATCAATATGTGAAGTGGCCCCTTTAAAACCAGTATGCCTGAAGAAGGCAGTTTGTTTTGAGAGGTTAATGGCTTCTGATTTATCTGAAGCTGCGATCACCATTTTATAATGAAATTCTTCAAACTCATTTTGTTTATAACCGCCAAGATTAATAAAGAATAATTTGAATGTGCTGTCTTGTTTGCTTTCATTTTTTTGAACGACTTCTACTTTATAACCATTTACATTTGTTACTTCACGCCATGCGTCGAAATGGAGTTTATTATTTCCCGGCCAGAATGCTTCTACATCAGGGATCAGCTCTTTGATACTATTTCCGATACCAAAGAAAACATCATGCTGTTCAATGTTTCGCCCTTGCAGGGTGGCGCCGATCAATAACATATAAAGCTTTGGCATGAAAAGAATTTGTCTGAAGGTAATAAGTGTGAAAGATATGCCGGCACAAACTGAAGCTAAAAAATTCCTTAATTAGTTTACTTTTACAAAAAAGAAACATGAAATACTTTTATTCTCTTCTTCTTTTATTTGTGCTTATCACTGCATGCAAGCAAAAAATTTTATCTGGTAAAGCCCTGGAGGATAAATTAAATAAAACCATGGCTGACTACCTGCATGAAACACTGAAGCCCGGAACCGAAGTGATAATAAAAGATCTTGTATATTATCCTGAGAAAATGAAAAATATTTATATCTGCACATTTACGGTCGAACTGAAAACTGCTACTTCCGATACTACCGGCACTATGATGGCATATATCCCGAATGATTTCAGTAAAGTGACCAGAACTCAATAGAAAAGTAAAAGGCAATGTAATTTCAGGCCATCGTTCCTGAAAGTATTTTAATTAATTTTTCTGCATCAATATTACCCCCGGAGATCACACAAACAATTTTTCCTGATCCTGCTTTTCCTGTTAGTGCTGCCGCAAATGAAGAACCACCGGCACCTTCAGCGATCACACGACTTCTTTCCATCAATAATTTTATTGCATCTGCAATTTGCTTCAGGCTTAAAACAATGGAACCATCAACGAGCTTACTTACCAATGGCCACATCTCAGTAAGCAAACCAGCACTTCCCATTCCATCAACGAAACTTGGCGTGTAGGTTACTTTTACCGGTTCACCTGCAACAAGTGAAGGAGCAAGGGGTGCTGCGGTCTCTACTTCAGATGCAAAAATTTTTACACCGGGTTTAATGTTTTTTATAGCAGTAGCAATTCCACTGATCAAACCACCGCCCCCATAAGGAACTATCACTGAATCCACATCAGGAAGATCTTCTAGTATTTCCAAACCAACGGTTCCGTTGCCTGCAATTACTGCAGGGTCACTTACCGGGTGAATAAATAATCCTTTCATTCCTTCGAATTTTCTGGTAACAAGTACTTGCCACCAATCATTAAACGGGATCTTGATAAATTTTGCACCAAGTCTTGTGATCGCCTCAAGTTTTGTTTGTGGCGCATGGTCGGGAACAATGACTGTGCAAGGAATATTCATGCTTCGTGCATTCCATGCAACACCTTGCGCCATATTCCCTGCACTTGCAGTATAGACTCCGTCCTTCAGCAATGCTTTGTCAGCAGTACTTATTGCATTATATGCCCCTCTTAATTTAAAAGATCCGATAGGTTGTAAATTTTCAAGCTTCAGAAAAATTTCTCCCGGAAGGTCATCGCTATAAAAGCGAATAAGCGGCGTACGATTTACTTTTCCCCGGATACGTTGTTGTGCATCTTTAATATCCTGTAACGAGACAGAAATTGTTTTTTGATCGGTGATCATTTTATTATGACTTTACTTTGATCAAGAAGCTTCGAGCTACAAGCTAAGAGACTCATAGTTCGATTTTGTGTCAATGACTCCCAGCTCAAAGCTCACAGCTTTATTTTTTGATAAATATGATAAGCCGAAAAAATATCTTCAGCTGCAATACCTAACGATTTAAAAACTGTGATCTCTTCATTGTTCTCTCTTCCTTTTTTTGTGCCTGATAAAACTTCACCTATCTCCGCTTTCACATGCTCATCAGTAACGGCTCCTTCTTTTTTAGGAATTAGAAAATCGCCACCTTCGTTAAAAAGGGACTCATAGCGATCGGTAAATAACTTTGATCTGACTATAGCAGTTGTGTCTAATTCCCTTGAGGAAGCAGTGCTGGAACCTACTGCATTAATATGTGTTCCGGTAGCGATCCAATCTCCCATAACAACAGGTTCCTTTGATGCGGTAACTGTGCAAATAATATCAGCATGTTCTACTGCCTGCTCTACATTTTTGTTTATGTGAATTGGTAAGTTGTATTCATCAGATAATTCATTAACAAGATGCTTTGCATTCTTTTCATTACGGCTCCAGAGATTTATTTTTTTTATGTTTCTCACCAGCAACATTGCTTCAATATGTCTTTTGGCTTGTTCACCGGAACCAATGATAGCAAGTATCGGGGAGTTTTCTCTTGATAATAATTTTGTAGCAACAGCACTGGCAGCCGCTGTTCTGATAGCCGTGATCTCTAAGGCATCAAAGAGCATAAGTGGTTGTCCGTTCTTTGCATCAAATAACATCACTATTCCCTGGTGAGATGGAAAACCTGCTTCTTTATTAGCATGAAATACACTGATCACTTTAATACCCATTACACCAAGTTTGTCCGCATGTCCCGGCATCATGCCCAACAGACCACTATTACCAGGCAGTTTCATAATATTACGTAAAGGCTGCAAACATTCTCCTGCTGCCAAAGAACGAAACATTTTTTCCATTACTTCAATGCATTCTTTCATTGGCAATAGCATTGCTATCTTTTCTTTATTGACAAACAAGGGTTCCATTCTTTAAGTGTTCAAGAGTAATTTTATTAAAGATAGAATTTGTTGAATAGAATTATCCTGGGAAAAAACGTACTGTAAAGAAGGCACTTGTACTAGAGGCCGACCATTTTCATATAATCTTTTTTTCTTGCCTCGATCGCTGATGCAGTAACGTCTACCAGTTCGTCAATAAGTGTTAGATCATTTTGTGTTGGCTTGCGGGGTTCTTTATAATATACAGCAAATGTTCCCAGTAATTCATCATTTCCACCATATATGGGTGTTGACCAGCAGGAACGAAGATCTTCAACTAATGCATACGATTTATAATCTTTCCAAAGAGGATCAGTTGCAATGTCATCCACAATTATTTGTTTGCGAAAAAATGCCGCGGTACCACATGATGCTGCAGTAGGCCCCGGTGAAAATCCATTGACGGCAGTATTATAATGATCCGGAAATGAAGGCGCGGCACCAATAAATAACTGGTTGGTTTTTTTATTATATAAAAGTATGGATGTTAAAATATCATTCTCGCTCTTATACTCTATCCAGGTCACTATATCAGTAAGTATCTCTTTCAGATCCTTTTCACTGTCCAACATTGCTTCCACATCTGTTTGCAACAGTTGAGAATCTACCTTTAGTATCAGATCTTCTGTAGCCGGGTTCATAATAATGTTATTACCCTAAAGTTAGAGTTTTAATTATAATCAATGAAACAGCAAATATGAAATTTTTTGTTTCCTGTCAGCTTTTTGATTGCAGAGGCTCCTGTACTCCTTCAGCATCCGATATGGTAAGCTCATTTGTCGGGGATTGGGTAACCATACCAAAATCAAACTGCATATCGTTGAGTTTGCGGTAGAGACCATTATGGTTCATGAGTTCGGCATGTGTGCCTGACTCACTTACAATTCCTTTATCGATCAATACGATTTTATCTGCATTGCGTATGGTAGAAAGCCGGTGTGCTATAACAAAACTTGTACGGCCCAATGCCTCCTGCACCAACTGTTCACTTTCGCTGTCGAGAGATGAAGTCGCTTCATCTAAAATTAAAATAGCAGGATCTTTTAAAATAGCCCGGGCAATAGCAATACGTTGCCGTTGGCCGCCGCTTAATTTTATTCCCCTTTCTCCAACGATCGTTTCATATTGTTCAGGAAATCTTTTTACAAATTCATGCGCATTGGCATTTTTAGCAGCCGCGATAATTTCTTCATCACTTGCATCGGGTTTACCATAAGCAATATTTTCTTTTATGCTTCCGCCAAACAAAATAACATCTTGCGGTACAAAAGCCATTTGACGTCTTAATTGTGAAAGCGGAAATTCACGGGCAGGACGTTCATCAAAATACACGGTGCCGCTATCAGGTTCATAAAAATGAAGAAGCATCGATGCAATAGTTGATTTGCCGGCACCACTGGGTCCTACA
>VBAS01000237.1:12937-30825 GCA_005882975.1 Bacteroidota bacterium
AACATGTTCAAACCGCACATTGCCTTTTAATACATGTTGTGGTTCTACAATAATTTGTTTGATGTCTACCGGCTCACCATCACTGCGCAAAATTTCCCGTACACTTTGCGTAGCTCCAAGTGTTTTTTGTAACTGTGAGAACATATCTGCAAAACCGGCGAACGTACCGCCAACAAACATTGAGAAAATAACAAACATGATAAGTGAACCAATTGTAAATCCACTTCCAGGTTGCTGGATCATCCGGCCACCAAACCAAACAACAAATGCCAGCGTTCCAAACAAACTAAAGATCATGAATGCAACAAAGGCGCCCCTGTATCTTGCATTACTAATAGCGGTTGATACAACAGCTTTCAAACTTTTTACATAACGACTTATTTCATAAAATTCACTGGTAAATGCTTTTACAATAGAAATGCCATGAAATGTTTCCTGCACGATCGTTCCGCTATCTGCTAATTGATCCTGTGTTTTGCGTGACATTTTACGGATACGTCTGCCAAACACTACTGCAACAATGGCCAGCAATGGAACTACTGATAACATTACTAAAGCAAGTTTAGGACTGATCCAGAAAATAAAAAACAAACCAATAACAAGAGTAAAGACGCCGCGTAAAAATTCCGCAAGTGTAAAAGAGATCGCATCCTGTATTTGTGAAAGATCAGAAGATATGCGGTTACTCAATTCACCCACTCTTTTTTCTGTGAAAAAACTCATTGGCATAGTAAGCAACTTACTATAAACATCTTTGCGCATATCAGCTAAACTTCTTTCCCCGACTGCTGTAAGCAAATACACTCTCATGAAAGAAAAAAAAGTTTGTATGGTCAGCTGAGCGAAGATGAGGAGCAATGTTGTATTTAAACTCCAGTGAATATTTTTTAACCCGAAACCAAATTGCGAACTATTACCCATGCCTGGTAATTTAGCACCGGGCGTAAACTTGTTGTAAATGCGGAGAGGGCAATGAATACCAATCCTAAAATAAATTTACCGCGATAAGGCTTTAAATATTTAAAAAGCACAAGAGCCTGGCGCAGGTTTTCTTTTGTGATCTTTGCTTTTTGTGTTTTTCCCTCTGAAGAAGTACTAAGATGCCTGGTTGCTGTAGCCATTGCGTATTATAAGTTGAGAGTTAATTATCTAATGCAAGTTACGACCTCACCTTAACAATCATTACTTGAATAGTAATTTCTGCTTTCCCTTCATATATAGAAAGCGGGAACATTTAAAGATTAGAAATGGTAATAGGTGAAATGTAAAAATGAAAAGAGTTGCATGAGCAACTCTTTTCCAACTATATTTTTTTGATTATGCTATATTGCTTTCTAACTTATCAAATGATTCATTCCAACTTTTAATGCAATCTTCCCGCACTTCTCCCGGCACACCCTGGTGTCTGAGTTTCATTTTTGTTGCACCGTCCGCTTCTTCAAAATATACAGTGATCAATAGTTCCTTTGGCCAATTGCCTGGCATACCATAATCCGAGGCAGATCTGATATTTCCTTTTTCATCAGCGAAGCTGTCTGTAATTACAAGTTTTCTTTCAGGAATAAACTCCTTCACTTCACCTGTAGACCAGTACTCTTTTCCATCAGGTCCCCGCATACAGTTGAGATATTTACCGCCAACCTTTGCTTCTATTTGACTCGATGGACAAGTAAAGCCTTTAGGCCCCCACCATTTTTTTAAATGTTCGGGTTCTGTCCATGCAAGCCACACTGCATTTAGTGGCAAATTGAAAACCTTATTGATCAAAATATCATTTGACACAGAAGATCCTTTCTGTACATTTTGTTTCGTTTTTGTAGTCATTTTATTTTAGTTTTTAATAGTAACAGTATTATTGTTTAACCTTAGAATGAAGACTTGTTGGACTTAAATTCCCCAAACTTTATGCCTTGTCGCAGTTTTATATGTAATAAAATTGGTTTTTTCCTCTGGCACAATTTTTTCCACTTTATAGTGTATCTATTTTTTAATTAAAAACATGCATTATGGATAAAATGGAAGTCAAAGGTTTTTTAAACCAATGGAAAGGAAAACTTAAAGAAAGATATGGTCACTTAACAGATGATGACCTTAAATATGAAGAGGGGAAAGATGATCAATTTTGGGGAAGGATACAGCAAAAAACGGGCAAGGCAAAAGACGATCTCATTAAATGGTTAAGAGACCAGGGTTAAGTTTTTCAACTTTTTATATATTAAATAGTAATGATGTTTCGTCATTACTATTTTTTTTAAATTATCACGGAATCCATTACATGCATTACGCCATTCAAAATTTTTGCATCGCGGGGTTGAATGGGAATATCGCTGATACTGACAGTGCCTTTATTTACCTGCACTTTTAATTCACGACCATTTACAGTAGTAAGTTTATCGCCATCTTTTAATTCCTTATAATCTATTTTTCCATTTACAATATGATTGCTTAAAAGATCTGCAAGCCGGCCACGATTCTGCGGTTCGAATAATTTTTCCAGCATCCCTTTTTCTAATTTTTGAAAAGCAGAGTCAGAAGGAGCAAAAAAAGTAAAGGGGCCCCTACTACTTAATAATTGATCAATATCGGATGCATGAACAGTTTTTTTTAGCGTTTTCAGATTCTTGTCCACATTCACAACCTGGGTAAGATTTGACATTTCAATTGATTTACTTTCTGATTTCATTATCTAAAGAGGGTGGAAAGATAATCTTTAAAGGCCAGAGCAGCCGTTAAAGTTTCCCTCATTAATAGCTTAAAATCGTTATAACCAGGAGTAAACCTTTAGTCACTGGCCAAAATAAATGACAGCTTTTAAATCATTATCTTTCCTGTAAATCAATTTTGTAAATGGACAATTCAAAGGATCTTCGGCTTGCTGTTTTAATTGATGCTGATAATGTGCCGTATCGTCTCATAAATGGAATATTGGAAGAGATCGCCAAGTATGGGGTGCCCACCTTTAAACGTATTTATGCAGATTGGACAAAGCCACATGTTACGGGTTGGAAAGCGGTGTTGCTGGATCATGCTATTACCCCGGTGCAGCAATATAGTTATACCACCGGGAAGAATTCTTCTGACTCTGCACTTATTATTGATGCGATGGATATATTATATACCGGTCGTGTAGATGGCTTTTGCGTGGTGAGTAGTGATAGTGATTTTACAAAACTGGCCACCCGCCTTCGTGAGGCAGGAATGAAAGTATTTGGAATGGGTGAACAAAAAACACCTTCTGCATTTCGTGCCGCTTGTGATAAATTTATTTATATAGAAATATTGGATCAACCCGAGCCGAGCACTAAACAAATAAAGCTGAGTGACCTGAGAAAGAAGGAAAAAGTGATCAGCAAGGCGGATAAGACTTTAGTGAATCTTGTTACTTCAAGCATTAACGATATTGCCGATGAGAATGGCTGGGCTTTTTTAGGCGATCTTGGAAATATGTTATTGAAGAAGCGTCCCGATTTTGACCCCCGTAATTATGGATTTGAAAAATTATTACAACTGATCAGGAGCCTGGGGCTTTTTGAAATAGATGAAAGAGAATCAGGAAGAAGAAATATAAAGCTGGTGTATATACGGGTGCCGCCTTTGAAGAATTGATTTTATGAAATGAGCTGCATTGCTACTCTTTAACTTCCGTTGCGTCGCACTCTTGTGCTGCAACAATTCTATTGAACTTTTTTCCACCCCCTCTCCAACTTTTCCTTTGATTCAATATCCGGCCCCCGCCAGCGGGGGATAATAAACACCTCTTATATGGAAAAATTATGGATGCAATTTATAATCTATGCCTTTACGCAAGAATAGAAGCAAGCTGATCATTGTCCCCCGCTGGCGGGGGAAGCACTTCGGTTATGGTATAATTTCAAATTGGGGTGGACATAAGATGATTGCTTGTAAAATAAAAAAGCTCATGATCCAATCATGAGCTTCCATACGATCTTATTTAGTTTTAAAAATCGGTTTCATCTGCACTTGGTCCATAACTGCCGGGAATTGGAACATTCAGTAATCTCAAATACACACCCAGTTGTGCTCGATGATGTATCTGCTGACTCATCGACATTCTCAGCACATCGATCTTTGGATTCGTTGAATAGATCGTTTCACCGTTTCTTAATGTCCAGGGATCATTTAGCACCTTTTCATTTTCTGGAACGAGAGCCGAAAATCCATCATTGTATCTTTTTTCAAAATAAGCCAGCAACTCTTTGTTATTAGTAATATCCGGTTGTTCGTATGCTTTTTGAAAATCCAGCTCATCTGTGGTCAATGTAAAATGGATCCAACCTGGCAGATCAGCAAGATGTGACACCAGGGATTTCATTACCATCGACTTTTCATGCGGTTTGAAATTATACTGGTTGTCGGGAACACGGCTTAGCATTTTGCGTGTTGTGGCTGCTTCTTCAATAAACTGCTTTTTAAAAAACTCAATAAATGTCATAGTGTGTTTGTTTAGAATTCAAAGAAACAACCCACTTATGACAACCCTATGTCAGTAGGAATTTGAAATAACGAATCTTTTTTGGGGAGGCTGCTAGATACTAGATTCTGGATACTGATTCTAGCAGCGAGCATCTAGCATCCAGTATCCAGTATCACACTACTACCTGAGCTTCTTCTACTTTTTTCAGGATATTTTCTGCGATCGCAGACACCATGTCATTTAATTCCAACGGTTCCACAATTTTTGCATGATCGCCAAAGAGCATGAACCAACGGGAAAAACCCATCAAAGATCCGGATAAAAATGTCATTCGAACATAATTGCCGGCTCTTTCTTCCTTTACAAAGCCATTATAATATTTCTGCTCGCCCAGGAATTTTACAATTTCCGGTTTCACATCTATCACAACTTTTGTTACTTCTTTGTCAGCAGACATTTTACTGATAAAACTTTGCAGCGGCGGATGCTTTTTTGAGTTTATTTCAGTGGTGATCATTAATTGCTTGATCTTATCAGTTCGAAAATTCCTGTAATCTTTTCTCATTTGGCAAAAAGCGATCAGATACCAATGACTGCCGAGACAATAAATACCTACAGGTTCTATTTTACGATGGGTGGTCTCATTTTTTTCAAGCGAGGTATAGTTTATTTCTATAACAGAAGAACTGCCGATCGCTTTTAAAATTGATTGCAAATGCAATTCGGTTATTGGCTGATAAACAATAGAAGGATGTGTCATCACTGCAATGTGCGCATCAATTTCTTCGATATGATCTTTTTCCGAATGCCTGAGTATGGCTCTTATTTTATCGAGTGCCGCGGTATAATGCTTGGAAATACCCGCATCAGTTTTTGATTGCACCAATTTGGATGCGGTAAGTAATGCAGTTGCTTCGTCCATATTGAACATAACAGGAGGAAGTTTATAACCTTCCATAAGACGATAACCAGTTCCTGCCTCACCGATCACAGGCACACCAGCTTCTTCCAACGCTTTTACGTCACGATAAACAGTACGCAGACTGATAGAAAATTTCGTAGCAATATCTTGCGCCTTTACCAGCGGCCGTGATTGAAGTTGGATGAGAATTGCTGTAAGCCGATCAATACGATTCATACAAGATAAAGTTAGGAAGAATTATAAGTCCCGGATTTGTCCAAACGGTACATTGTTTGCATGCAATAGAAAAAATCAAGAATGAGAACAAAAATTTTAATGGTATCAATATTAGCAGGCTTATTTGTATTTATATCCTGTACCAATGCTCCCGAAAGCGATGAGGCTAAAACTACCGAAGCAAAAAAAGTAAGTGATGATAAAAGTGGCGAAACCTGGAAACTAAATGTTTCGGATAGCAAAGTTGAATGGGTGGCAACAAAAGTTACAGGTTACCATGTTGGCAATGTACCGCTGAAAAGGGGTGATATAAATGTAAAGAATGGTGAGGTAACAGGTGGTAAGTTTATTATGGATCTTGCAAATATGCAAGTCTCCGGACCAAAAGGATCTGATACAGCCATGAATAAAAAACTATTGGGCCATCTTAAATCAGCTGATTTTTTTGACGTGGAAAAAAACCCCGAAGGAACTTTTGAGCTAACAGACGTAAAACCTTATACTGGCAGTGCTGTAAAAGATACTGCTGATCCCAGGCAGGAAGAGATAAACAAATATAAAGTAACTGATCCTACACATTTAGTAAGCGGAAATCTTACATTAAAAGGAGTGACAAAAAATATAGAGTTTCCCGCTCGTATTACTGTTTCAGGAAATACAGCAGAAGCTATCGCTAAATTTAATATTGATCGTAAAGATTGGGGAATTGTTTATCCTGGTAAACCAGATGATCTGATAAGAGATGCTATTCACCTTGGTATTTCAATTAAAGCAACGAAATAAAAAAAATAGAAAAGCTTTATTGTTCAAAACGATAAAGCTTTTTCTATATATGATCACATATTCTTTTCTCTTTCTTTATCTGCTTCTTCTTTTGAAACTTTATCATTCTTTTTTCCTTCTTCTTTGATGCCCTGCATTGTTGATGACATAGGACCCCTCATGTGTTCCTGGGGATCTGTTGTATGCAATGTTTCAGGATCGGGTTTTGAGACCGGTTGAGATCTTTTTTTATCTTCATTCTTATTTTTATCCTTATTTGCCATAATAAAAAGTTTTAGTTATTAGTAAAACATCAAATTTCAGACCGCTTCGGTGTGTATTTATTACCCCATTCAGTTCGTAATTTAGTCTTCAGTCAAAGTTTGCACGGCAAATAATTTTAAAATACCTGAGTTAGTTCAAAATGTCAATTGTCAATACACTTATTCAGAGATATGATCTGGTACAGCACCCGGAAGGTGGTTGGTATAAACAAACTTATAAAAGCAGTGAACAAATAATTGCCACAGCATTGCCCGAAAGATTTGAAAAGGACAGAGCTTTTTCAACGGCTATATATTTTTTATTAGAGAAAGGTAATTTTTCTGCTTTCCACCGTATTAAAAGTGATGAGTGCTGGCATTTTTATTCCGGTGATCCGTTACTTATTTATATTATTGATCAGGATGGAGAATTAAATATCATTTCTTTAGGAAATGATCATGAAAAAGGACAATCATTTCAATATGTAGTTGCGGCCAATTGTTGGTTTGCAAGCCGGCCTGCTCCCAAAAGCGAATATTGTTTTGTGGGTTGTACAGTTTCTCCTGGTTTTGAATTTGAAGATCTTGAATTGGCTGATGCAACAGAATTATCGGCAATTTACCCGCAGCATAAACACATTATTATAGATTTGTGCCGGTAAATTAAAATCTTTCCTGTTTGTTCAGGGATTATCAAAACTATTCTCCTTAAATTTAGATAAGCACAGCCTGCTTTAAAAAGTTTATATGGCTGCCCACGAAATAGAAATAATTTTAAATCGCCAGTTAGCAGATTGTCTTTCCATACCCGTTTTTATTACTGATACAATTGGGAATCTTATTTTTTACAATGAACCTGCAGAAGAAGTATTGGGCAAAAGATTTGAAGATACCGGTGAAATGCCCGTAGAAGAATGGGCGACTGTTTTTAAACCACTAGATAATAATGGTGATCCAATGCCGCCGGAAGAATTACCATTGGTAAAAACATTATCAGACCAAAATCCCTATCATAAGAATTTTCAGATCTTAAGCCTGAAAGGAAAAAAGGAACCTATATCAGTTACTTCCTACCCGATCATTAGTAGATCCGGAGATTTCTTAGGCGCAGTTGCCATTTTTTGGAAACAAAAATTAAAATGAAAGTAAAATTGTGGGGAGTTCGTGGTTCAATACCAACGACCGGACCAGAAACAGAGAAATATGGAGGCAATACATCGTGTGCTTCTGTGGCCTATGATGATCATTTGCTTGTGCTTGATGGAGGGACCGGCATTCGGAAATGCGGAGGTGCGTATCCGGGTAGTAAGAGAATAGATATCTTGCTCACTCATCTTCATTTAGACCATATACAGGGGTTAGGATTTTTTAGTCCATTGTTTGATCCTTCTAAGGAAATTCATATTTGGGGACCGGCCAGTAGCTCGCAATCACTTTTTTCACGCATCAGCCGTTATCTTTCACCGCCTTTATTCCCGGTTCTCCTTCGTGATGTTCCCTGCAAATTAGAATTGCATGAGGTTAGTAATAGCGTATTTGATATTGGTCCATTTCGTATCCAATCATCTTATATAATTCATCCGGGTCCAACTGTTGGTTACAGAATAATGCGGGATAATTTTGTGTTTACATACATTCCCGATCATGAACCAGCTCTGGGAAGCCATGGAATGATCCAAAATCCAAAATGGGTTTCTGGTTATGACCTCGCTGAAGGCGCAGATATATTGTTGCACGATGCACAATACACAAAAGAGGAATATCCAACTCGAAGAGGTTGGGGACATTCTTCTATCAATGATGCGGGATTATTTGCTTCTATTACATCAGCTAAACATACCTTGTTTGCCCATCATGATCCGTCACATTCAGATGAATTCCTTGAAGAAATGCTTTCTTCGTTCAAATTAACTTCAGATGTATCCGTAGGTTTGGCAACAGAAGGTTTTGAGATAGAATTGACTTAAATAAAAAACCGCCCCGCTTTAAGCGAGACGGTTACACATTAAAGAAAGTTTAGTTGATCACTATTTCTTTCTTTTCATTTTCTTTTCCAGCAATTATTGGCAAACTAATTTGTAACACACCATCTGTGTATTTAGCTGCAATGTTTGCCGTGTCAATACTTTCATTGAGTGTAAAAGTTCTTACAAATCCACCACGGCTGTATTCTCTCAAAACCCAATTTGGTCTTTGAAAACCTTCGGGTGGTGTGTAAGAAACAGTAAGCTCGTTTCCTTTTACATCGATATGAAAATTTTCTTTGATGCGGCCGGGTGCAAACACCAGCATTTCATAACTGCTGTCAGTTTTGTAAATGTTTACAGCGGCACGCTGCATAGTTCGGATAAACTGGCCTTGCCGGTTTCCGTAATTGTTGCCTTTTGCGGCACATGACTGATTGTAGTACATGTTTTTCCTTTTTTAGTTAAAAAAATAAATAACATAAACCATTGCCTAAAAATGGTGCCGACACAATTAAGCTGCAATTGTGGCATAAAACGAGATATCTAATGTTTAAATAAGTGGCTGACAGAATTGTAAACCCGAAAGGAGAGGATTGTTCAATCCTTTTTGTTGAATGAGCACTTTGAATTTTTTTCCCATTGACATGAGAAGAGTATGAAGCATCATTAAATTTTTTCTTACTTCAAAATTGTTCTTTTCTTTTTCTTCTAATTTTCTCAAATGCTCCGTCAGACCAAGTCCTAAAAGAAATTGTGATTGATTAGTAAACCCGCAATTATCTAATCCATGTTTTGCTCCCCAAAATTTCAATGCGGAAAAATTTACGTGTGCCGTTATGTCCTGCAGCCCGATATTGTTATAAGGAAGATCATTTACCGTGTGTTTATTATAGCAAACTATTGTTCCAAGTCGGTGATGGGATTGATATAATTCTGATGAAGGGTATCCATAATCTATTGTAAGTACAAAACCTTTTTCTAAAGAGGAAGAAATTTTTTTTATCCATTCAATTGCTTCCAGGTTGACCTCGGCGCAAAAATCATTTGGCAATTCAATGCCTAAGGAAGTAAAATATTCTTTCAAATCATCCCGGGAGGGTTTTAGTACTTCAACGAAGCCGTTATTATGATCGACATAAATTTCTTTAAGCTCATTTTCTTTCATTATTACTTTATGAACAGAGAAATTATCCAGCACTTCATTTGCTAAAACACAGCCTGTAAAAGATGGAATTTCGGTAATTGAATCATACCAGCCAATCTTATCATTTACCAAATCATGACCAATGATCTTCTTTTCTTTCTGACGCATTGCTTCACTTTTTTCAATGATGCAATACTTCAGTTTACTGTAGAATTCCTTATTCTGTTTAAGTTCATCTAGTATATCATTACATAATGATCCCATTCCTGCACCATATTCCACAACAGTAAAATCTTTTTTGCCTGTAAGAAGCCACATCTCTTCTAATTGTTTGGCTATTACATTTCCAAAAATATTTGTGAGATAAGGGCTGGTATAATAATCACCATGTTTACCAATCTTATCAGGAGAAGAAGTATAATAACCTAATTCGGGATAATACAAAGCCATTTCCATAAAATCATGAAAGGATATAGGCCCTTGCTCCCGGATCTTATTCTTAATTATTTCTGAGAGTGTGGTTTCCATTGGCACATTAAGTTATTACATTAGTATTTCCGTTGAATTATTGGTAAAGAGTATTACCGAATCCATCATTGCTTCAATTGAATGATCAACGAGCTGATGAAATGCCATTATTTGATTGGGTTGCATATCAACATCTCCATCGGGAGTTTTGACTCTTATAATGCCTTCTAAGACATGCACGGTAAAGATGCCATCAACTAGATTGTTTTTTAAAATTGCTTTTGCATGTAAACATGTTAGTACTGTTGTTACCCTTCCGGTTTTAAAAACAGTAATGCCGTTTCGATCATTCTTTTGCCAGGCTTCTTCACTTTTTAATTGCCGGATAAATTCCGGGATATTTATAAATACATAGGGCGCATCAAGAACACGGTCGCCTTCAGGGCGATTGATGGTTGCTTCATTTCTTTTATTTTCCATAATACGTTTATTAATGGATATACAAAGACCATACTAAGATTAAAAAAAGAAGAAACGAAAAGCAATAAACTAATTCATGCTGTTTCACCTTCATTTTTTAGAATGAGTATGTTAAATCTCCGAATATGCACTGAGGAGAAGGTTAGGAGTTAAGAAAGATGTGAAGGAAATTACACACCGAATTGCCGCAGGTGATGATCTAAATGTTTCCAGGTGGCTTTGCTCCAGTTATGTTTATTGAGTTTGCCAAATACTGGATGTTGTTCCTTTTGAATACTTGTTTCATTGAAATTATTTACCAGTTCAATCAATGCCGCTTTTTCTTTTTCAAAATCTTTTTCAGCGCCGGTCATAACAAATGTCGGATCGGTTGGCAAGCTTTGTTTGTATGGTTTTTCATCCCACAATTTGCTTTTAAAAAGTGGCCCAATTAACCTTAGTAAAAAACTTCCTTTAGGCCGGTGTGTTCCAAAAGCGATACGGATCGGCATTTGTACATGGGCAAGCATCTGCGAAACATTCATCTTGCCCCATTGCCTTTGGGTTTGCACAGTAAGCTTATTAATTCGTTCAATGATCTCCTGTTTTACTGAGAGATCAAATAGATCTTTGACTTCCATTTAATTGTTGTTAAAGTTTTTTTTCGTAATACGGGATCTCATCATGACTTGATGATTCCTTTTGATACCAATATGCTTGTGTTACAACATGCCCGTCTTTTGTTTTTAATAGTCTTCCAAAAATAGCATTCGTAGGATTAAATGCAAGATTAGTCACTCCGATCGTAAACGTTTCTGGCGGCGGAGGAGGCAAAGGTTCAGGTGGAGATTCAGGCTGAACTGATGCGCCATCGGCCGGAGCCGCCGCTGGCTTTGGAGGTGGCGCAGCTTTCGGTGGGGGAGATGGAACAACTACAACTGCAAAATTATTTGTTTCTAAAAGATCTTTTAAAAAGGCAACTCTCTCTTTCGATGCATTCTTTTCCACGATGGCGCATTTCACTCCACCTAATTCTTCAAACTCATGATTTTTATTGATAGCCATTTCTATATTTTTTACCGCAAAGTCGCCAAGGTTAACAAAGACCGCAAAGAAATTTTGAAACTTTACGACAGCTTTGTGTCTTTGCAGTTAAATTATTTCACAAGCGAATAAATATACTGATACGCTCCACTCACTAATCCTGTAATGATGATACCAGCTACACAAATGATCATCGCCAATCTTGGTGACCATGTTATTTTCACCGATCCGATCGGATCATCATTTGCATCCATAAAGATCGCTTTGATCACTTTTAAATAATAATACAAAGAGATTACCATATTCAATGCCGCAATAGTTATGAGTACATAATTTCCCCGGCCTGCGCCTGCGAGTAACAAAAAGAATTTACCAAAAAAACCTGCAGTTGGGGGAATACCCCCTAATGAAAACAATGCGATCGCTAATACCCAACTCAGGCTTCGATTATTTTTATAAAATCCTTTATAGTCATTCAAATTTTCTCTTCCCGTTACGGCGCTAACTAAATTAATAACCCCGAATGCTGCAAGATTGGAAAAGATATAAATAAGCACAAAGAAAATAACTGATGCACTTCCTTCTGCCGAATAACCCGTGATGCCAATTAAAATAAAGCCAACCTGCGCAATGGAGGAGAATGCAAGGAATCGTTTCATGTTCTGCTGACGCAATGCAAATAAATTACCAATGATCATCGTCAATACAGAAATAAGGAATAATATATTATACCAGGTTTCATTTAAGGGTGCAAAAGCATTGTACAAAACAGAAACCAATACAAACAACATTGCGCCTTTTGAAATAACAGATAAATAGGAGGTGACCGCCACCGGCGCACCCTCATAAACATCAGCTGTCCATAAATGAAATGGAACAGCAGATATTTTAAATCCAAAACCGGCGATCAATAAGATGAAAGAAAAAATTTGCAAAGGACTGCCATTTAAGTGAGCTGGCAACTCAGTAAAACTTAATGTACCCGTGCTGCCATACAACATGGAAATACCAAACAATAATAACCCTGATGAGAAGGCGGATGAGATGATCATCTTGAATGCTGCCTCTGAAGAACGTCTTTTTTCAAGATCGAAATTTGCTAATGCTGCTAATGGAATAGTGGATAATTCCAATGCCAGGTAGAACATCAGCAAGTTATTACTGCTTATCATAAAGAACATACCAAGTAAAGTTGATAAGAGCAGGATGTAAAATTCAGGTACATGTTTGTGCTCTTTTAGCCAATTGTATGACTGAAGAGAAATGATCAGAGTTCCAAGATTCAGAAGATTTTTTTCGAATGTGAATAGTTCGGTTGTCCGGAACATATCGCCAAATAAGATTCCTGATTGTTGAAAAAGAAATCCTGAAACCAGATTCAGTGCAAGTAAAATATTTACAAGATTTATGAGTGTCTCATTTTTGATTTCTTCCTTGGCCAGTTTTATAAACAACAAAACAAAGATGATCAAGGTTATCACCAGCTCTTGTTTCATCAATATGAGAAAATCATTCATCATGACTATTTATTTATAACTCCTGTTATCTTTTGTATCATTATTTCTGTTCCGGGATTGATCAGATCTTTTAATAAGAATGGAGCAATTCCTATTATAACAATTCCAATGATCAATAAACCGGCTGCCAATCTTTCATTCCAGCCTGCATCACCTAAGGACAAATGTTCATTATTTACAACCGGTCCCATAATGGCTTTCCCTGTTGCTCTTAAAATATAAACTGCGGTTACTACAATGGATGCACAAGCAATAATTGTTGCAATGCGATAAAATGCGTCCGCCTTTTGCCATGAACCCATGAACACCGTCATCTCAGCAACAAATCCACTGAAGCCCGGTAATCCGAGTGAGCACAAACCCGCAATTACAAACACGGTTGAAATAAATGGCATCATCTTCATCAATCCTCCCAATTGAGCCACCTGTCTTGTATGTGTTCTGTCATATATCATTCCGACAACAGCGAAGAAAAGTGCTGTCATTAATCCGTGAGACACCATCTGCATTACAGCTCCGTCAATTGACGTCTTAGTTAACATGCCAATACCCAACAAAACAAATCCGCAGTGACTAACTGATGAATATGCATTAATGTATTTAAGATCGGTCTGCATCATAGTAGCGAAAGCACCATATAAAATAGCAATGCAGGCCAGCACGATTATGATTGTTGAGTATTCATGCGCCGCATCAGGCATTAAATAAGTAGCAACTCTTAAACAACCATAACCGCCGAGCTTCATGGATATGCCGGCAAGGAACATGGAGGCTGCTGTTGGTGCTGATGAGTGACCATCGGGCACCCAGGTATGAAAAGGAAATATAGCTGTAAAAATTCCAAATCCTATAAAAGCAAATGGGAAAAATAGTTTTTGAACATCAACGGGAATTTTTGTCCATGATAATTGGAAAATATCAAAACTATGTGCACCATTTATATCAGAATTAAAATATACCCCGGCCAATCCAACAAAAACCAATGCAGATCCACCCATCAGCATCAGGGCCAGTTTCATGGCACTGTATTCTTTTTTGCCGCTACCCCAAATCCCAATCAGAAGAAATTTTGGTATCACCGAAACTTCCAGGAAAAAGAAAAGAGTAAACAGATCCATGGCTATAAAAAAACCGTAAGCTCCAAGGCTTAAGAATATTAACAGGAAAAAAAACTCTTTATTCATTTTTTCCATGTTCCAGGATACTAACACTCCTGCTAATACAATGAAAGAAGTAAGCATTATCATGGCAACTGATATTCCATCAACTGCCAGGTGAAAATTAATGTTCAGTGGTGCATACCATTTGTAAAATCGTTCGAATACAAATGCCGATGTATTGCCTTCAGCCTTTACTTTTTGATAGCAATAAAATAAGATGAGACAAAGAATAAATTGTGCGCCTGCGCCCAGTAAGGCTACGGTTCTTACTTGTTTCAATCCTTTTGCAGGCAATATGGCTAGTGCAGTAAATAATGGAACCAATAAAAGAAATAAAAGATTCATAATTATGTTATCAACTTAAGTAATTCTGTTCATCGTCCCCTTGCACAGTTTATCCAGAGCGAAGCGAAGGGCACTCTTGTACGACAACAAGTCTGCTCATCTTCATTTGCACATTAGTAAATCAGCATCCCGCATATTGCGGGACTAATTAATTTTATTTCCACAAATACAAAAACACAATCGCCAATGCAACAATTCCCCCAAAGAAATAAATGGCATAGCTCTGCACTTTACCCGATTGAATGCCTTTTATTAAACCCGAAACCGATGCTGTTGTATTAGCAATTCCATTCATCAGTCCGTCCACGATATTCCTGTCGATCCACGCTGCCGGGCGACCAATGAGATTGAAAATTATTTTCTGGGTGATGAAAAGATAGATCTCATCAATATAAAATTTCTTATAAGCTGCTTCATACAAGCCACCCAACGATTGTGATATCTTGTCAGCCCGGGGGCTTTCTTTCTTGTACATCGACATTGCCAATAAAATTCCAATTACTCCAAAAACAACAGAGAACATCGGATCAAAATGAGACTCCAAAGCTGTTCCGTCTGAAGAAACATATTTACCAAAAGGAATAAAGCCTGTAAGAGCAGATAAAATGGCCAGGATGATTAAAGGCAATTTCATTGAAAGTGGTCCTTCACCATGGTGGTTATGAACTTCAGTTGATTTGTTCCAGAAAATAGAAAAGTATAAACGGAACATATAAAATGCAGTAAGGCCAGAAGTAAACAAGGCAAATCCATAAACTATTTTATTGGAATTGTATGCAGCTAATAAAATTTCTTCTTTGCTAAAGAAACCTGCAAAAGGAGGAATACCGGCAATTGCCAAACAAGCAATAAGAAAACTAAGATTAGTGATAGGTAAATATTTTCTTAGCCCGCCCATATCTTTCATTTCATTGCTATGAATAAAATGGATCACCACACCAGCGCCAAGAAATAACAATGATTTAAAAAAAGCATGAGTGAACAAATGGAACATGGAAGCAGTGTAGCCTAAACCATTTTCGCCACCATTGCCAGAAACACCCAAAGCAAACATCATATAACCGATCTGCGACATTGTGGAATAGGCCAGCACTCTTTTAATATCCGTTTGTGTACAGGCAATGATGGCTGCAAGAAAAGCAGAGACAAGCCCCACCACTGTTACGATACTTAATGATACCGGAGTGAGTGTGAATAGCGGAAATAGTCTTGCAACGAGATAAACTCCGGCAACAACCATGGTTGCCGCATGTATCAATGCCGAAACAGGAGTGGGACCTTCCATCGCATCCGGTAACCAGATATGCAACGGGAACATCGCTGATTTACCAGCGCCGCCAATAAATATCAACGTTAATCCCCATGTCAATGCACTAACTCCAACAAATGATGCTGTAGTGATCGCAAGGAATTGTGATGATTGGTGAGTTGTTAAATTTGCGATCAGCGTTTTGAAATCAAGCGTTTCTCCATAGAAAGCAAGGATCAAAATGCCGACAAGAAAACCAAGATCGGCAAAACGTGTAACGATAAAAGCTTTTTTAGAAGCGGCAACCGCAGAGGGTTTGTCGTAATAATAACCGATCAGTAAGTAAGAGGATACACCCACTAGTTCCCAAAACATATATATCTGGAAAAGATTGCTGGAAACAACCAATCCTAACATTGAAAATGTGAACAAACCAAGAAACGCATAATAGGTCGCAAACCTTTCTTCACCTTTCATATAGCCTAAGCTGAAAATGTGAACCATCAGTGAAACAAATGTTACTACTACGAGCATCATCACAGAGATGGGATCGAGAATGATGCCCATGTCAATGCTAACATTTTCGGAAAATGATAACCAGGTAAATTTTAATGCCGTTATCGTTTGATATGAATCACCGACTTTTCCATCAACAAAAAAATAATTGTAAGCTGTGTATAATGACAACACAGCAGAAATAAGTAGTAACCCTGTTCCGATTATACCTGAAGAATTTTTCAAATATCTTCTTCCGAAAATCCCAAGCAATAGAAAACCTGCCAACGGCAAAACAGGGATCAGTGCTATGTATGAAGCGTAGTTCATTTTAATATTTCATTTCTTCGGCAGTTTCTACATCAATTGACCGGTGACTGCGGTAGAGATTAATAATAATGGCTATTGCCACTGCTGCTTCCGCTGCTGCGATCGTAATAATAAATATGGTAAAGAAAATGCCGTCTAGTTTGTCCGGATACAGGTATTTATTGAACACCACAAAATTTATATTCACACTATTCAATATCAATTCTATTGACATGAGCATCGTGATCATATTACGGCGTGTAAACAAGCCGTACATGCCGATAAAAAATAAAGCTGTGCTTACAAATAGAAAATGTGATATAGGTATGTCAGTCATAAACCTTCAACTATTTCTTTGGTTTCTAATTTTTCAATATTACCCTGCTTTTGCCCTTCTGTGCCTGTTGAAGAAACTCCGGCAGGAGCTTTTAATGCGATCACAATACAACCAACCATTGCAGCCAATAATAACATGCTCACTACTTCAAATGGTAATGCATAACCATTTTCACCGGTTGCCAGCATCTGATTACCGATCTTGCTTACACTCCAGTCAAAACTTTTATCGCCTGCTTTAAAGTCATTTTTATAAATAAGAGAATAGGTCAATGCAAAACCGAACAGAACTGCTAATGCTGATGCAATACTTCTCATTACCGGTGGCTTTAGCATTTCTTTGCCGGATTGCTGTGTAAGGAAAATGGAAAAGATGATCAGCACTACAATACCGCCAACATACACTACTATCTGCACAGCAGCTATAAATTCAACTTCCAGCCAGAAATACAAGCCTGCAATACCAATTAATGAAAACAATAACCAGATAGCCGAACGGAATATCTTATGAGTAGTAACAGAAAGAATTGCTGTCCCTAATATAAAGGCTGCTAAAATGTAAAAGATTATTTGTGATGCAGTCATTCTGGTTTTGATATTTCAAAATTTCCTAATTCCATCTTCTCAATTATTATTCAACTCCCTCGCGGATTTTACTTCCCGGGTTGTTTAAAATCTTTGTCAGGTTTGTCCGGTCAAATACACTGTGTTCAAAAGTCTGTGCCATTTTTATTGCATTGGTCGGGCAAGCTTCAATACACAAATTGCAAAACGTACATAGCTCCAGGTGATATACA
>VBAS01000238.1:0-19203 GCA_005882975.1 Bacteroidota bacterium
TGGCAATATTTTGAAGATCTCGATAAAATAACAACAGCTTCTACTCCACTAAAGCTGAATAAAAAACTTTTTGTTGAAACAAATACTGATCGTGGCCCGATACTTACGCCAATAAACGAAGGCGATGCCGTAAAGGTTGGTGACAAAATAAAAGTAAGAATTGAATTAAGAGTGGATCGTGATATGGAATATGTTCATATGAAAGATATGAGAGCTTCTTGTTTAGAACCTGTAAATGTTCTAAGCAGTTATAAATGGCAGGGAGGTTTAGGTTATTATGAAACAACTAAAGATGCCAGCACTAATTTCTTTTTTGATTACCTACGTAAAGGAACTTATGTATTTGAGTATGCTTTGTTCGTTACACATACCGGCAATTTCAGCAATGGGATCACCAATATTCAGTGTATGTATGCACCCGAATTTTCATCACATAGTGAAGGAATAAGAATAAATGTTAAATAAGGTTCCTTCCTTATCTCTTAGCGAAACCCATTATTTTTGAGAATGGTTGTTGAATATCTCATTATCGGGCAAGGTATTTCGGGAACATGGCTTAGCTATCATTTACAAAAGGCAAACAAGTCATTTATTGTAATAGATAATGATCAACCCAACTCGGCTTCAAGAATCGCTGCAGGTATTATCAACCCGGTTACAGGCAGAAGAATTGTAAAAACATGGATGATCGATGAACTTCTTACCTTTCTCGTTCCTGCTTATGAAGAATTGGGAAATGAACTTGGCATCAAGGCTATTGAGAAAAAAAGCTTGATCGACTTCCACCCTACTCCCCAAATGAAGATCGCTTTTGATGAAAGAGTAAAGGAGAATACAGACCTTTTATTTCATCCTAAAGATCAAAGGCAATATCAAAACATTTTTAATTATGACTTTGGATTTGGCAAAGTAGATCCCTGCTATATTGTCAACCTGAAAGAAATTCTCCCGGCATGGAGGAAAAAACTTTTATCAAATAACCAATTGCTGGAAGAAGATTTTGAAACACCCGAATTGAAACAAACAGATGCAGGAATAAGCTATAAAAATATCAAAGCAGAAAAAATAATTTTTTGCGATGGCATTCAGTCCTCGCAAAATCCTTTATTTAAAAACCTCCCGTTTGCATTAAATAAAGGAGAAGCACTGCTTATTGAAGCCCCTGACATTCCTTCAACACATATTTTTAAAAAAGGTATGATGCTTACATCAATACAAAAAGATCTTTTTTGGATCGGCTCAAATTATTTATGGGAATTTTCGGACGATCAACCTACTGAACAATTCAGAAAACAAACTGAGTTACTTTTAAGATCGTGGCTAAAGATGCCGTTTAAAATTGTAGATCACAAAGCATCTGTTCGCCCTGCGAATATTGAACGGAGGCCCTTCGTTGGCTTTCATCCAACTTATAAAAACATTGGTATTTTAAATGGTATGGGAACAAAGGGCTGTTCATTAGCACCTTTTTTTGCTAAACAATTAACGGATAATCTTACCAACAAAGATCAAATTTTATCAGAAGCCGATATAAGCAGGTTTTCAAAAATTCTGATGCGATAAGATTCTACCATAGATCTAGTCGCATTCAATTATTTTTGATCTTATCCAAATCAAACTCAACTGCAATGACAGAAAAGAAAGAAGCCTTTTACCAAATACCTGCCCGATTCCGCAGGCTGGAGAACATGCACATCGCTTTTTGGCTAATGAAAGATATTAGCTGGTGCATGATCTGGAAAACACTTGGTATCATTATGATCGTACCTACACTTTCAATAGCCATCTACATTGCATACCGCACAAGAACGATAAAATCGGAGTTGGCACATAACCTGGCAATAGTGTTTTGGATCACGGCCAACGCTTATTGGATGATCAGTGAATTTTTTGGGTTTGATGGAATAATTGTCTGGAAGGAATTTACAGGAAAACATATGGCATTAATACCTTTTACAATCGGCGCTGCTATTTTGTTATATTATTACCTCGTTCAGCGTCGCTATGAATTAAAAGAAGAACATGCTGTAACAATGTGATCAGAAATAAAAAGAGCTTTAAAATTGTTATCAATCTTAAAGCTCTTAATAAAGAAATCATTTTCCCTTTAATAATTTTCAGGAAGTAGCAAATACGAGTTCTTTCTTTTTCTTTTCAAAAAAAATCTTCTTGCACAAATAGAGTAGTGTGAGTGTTATCATAGTTCGGGTTTTAGAATTTTTTGAGTTGTATTCGGATCCTGGTTCAGTACACGGCACAATGCATCATACAACTGAGGCATATTGATCTTAAGATCAGCCGGGTTTTCGAAAAATGCTTCTACACTTACTGCCCAGAATTCATGAATATTCGTCAACGCATAATTGCGCAGATAGCTTTGCCTTTTTGTAATTACATCTGCCAGTATAGGACCTGTTGTTGTTGAAAATCTTTCATAATTGGCTCTGAAGTTTTTATCAACACCATACTTCGCAAAATAATTATTAAATAAAAGTGCATGGCTCATTTCATGCACCGCTACGTTTATATTATCTGTATTATCAGAATAACCAAAAAGAAAATGCTTCCATGAAAGGTAGATGCCTTCCGGAGCCACATGACCTATATACAATTCTTCATCATTGTCCATTCGATATGCATCAGCCAGTATATATATATTTTTAAAATGTTGCATCAGGTAGCTCTTCAAACCAAATGTAACTTGTATGGCAGAAGCCGCTGTTAGAACAGGGATCTCGTCTTTAGGTTCCAGGCCGATATAATGAAACTGCTTAAGCGTAATATATTGGTGAACCCTGTTTACAAATTTTTGTTTTAGTTCATAAGAAAGCTCATTAAAATATTGAATGCGACTGCTGATGATGTAGGAATAATGATTGAAAATTTCATCGCTGACCAATTCCTCTACAGGAGGTGGCGCTGGGATTTCCAGCTTTTGCGGAGCAAAAAAGTGATTCAGTTTTCTTAAAAATGTCAGCATGTTTCAGGGTTCGGAACTTTAAAAATATATAATCGTTTTCCAAATTGCAAGCTTTACGATTTTTTTGGGTGGAATTACTAATGATTTAAAAACGATAGAATCATTAGGAAAATTACGTTTGACCGGAAATAATTTATGCAAAGGGCGGGAACTCATTCGGTCACGACAGTCAAACCATACTCTTAGGCATTCATTTGTCCTTATCTTTGCCGCCGTTGAATTTTTTGGGGCCGGGCCAAAGTGTTACTATTAAGCTTCGGTTGCGACGCTCCGTTCAAGGTTCTGTTCGCTTTTCATCAATAAGCGTCGCAGTTTACCGGGACACTGAGCAAAGCGAAGTGGAAGGGTCGCACTCTTCAACATTCGGTATTTCTGCTCAACAATCCGAAATCTGAAATCTTCCGAAGGAGTTCCTTTGGAATAAAATTTAAAATCGAATGTTTCGAACTCATACTTGTGGCGAATTAAGAATCAATAGTGTAAATAATGAAGTGACCCTCGCTGGTTGGGTACAAACGATCAGGAAATTTGGCGCCATCACTTTCGTTGACCTCCGTGACCGGTATGGAATCACGCAATTGCTTTTTGGGGAAGAATTAAATCAACAGCTTGATACAAACCCTTTGGGACGTGAGTTTGTTTTACAAGCCACCGGCACGGTTCATGAAAGAAGTAACAAAAATTCCAATATACCTACCGGCGATGTTGAAATAATTGTAACATCATTTAAAATATTAAATAAGTCAGCCGTACCGCCTTTCACCATCCAGGATGATACAGATGGCGGGGATGATATCCGAATGAAATATCGTTTTTTGGATCTGCGCAGAAATGCCGTAAAGAAAAATCTTGAACTTCGCTATGCCGTGAACCGTGCAACAAGAAATTATCTGCATCAACAAGGTTTCATGGATATTGAAACGCCTTTTTTAATTAAATCAACTCCCGAAGGTGCAAGAGATTTTGTTGTTCCGTCAAGAATGAATGGTGGACAGTTTTATGCATTGCCGCAATCACCGCAAACCTTTAAGCAATTATTAATGGTAAGCGGTTACGATCGTTATTATCAGATCGTAAAATGTTTTCGTGATGAAGATCTACGGGCAGACCGCCAACCTGAATTCACACAGATCGATTGCGAAATGGCTTTTGTTGAACAGGAAGATATTCTGAATATGTTTGAAGGTTTGATCAAGTCAATTTTCAAAGAAGTAAAAGGAATTGATTACACGGAGAAAGTGCCTCGCATGACCTGGGAAGATGCAATGTGGAATTATGGCAATGACAAACCAGATATTCGTTTTGACTGGAAATTGCTGAACCTGAAAAAACCGTCTTCAGTTTATACAAATAAAAAGGATTCATCAGAGTTGATCACGGGTGCAAGCTTTGGTGTTTTTGATAATGCTGAAACTGTAGTTGCAATTGCAGTTCCTGGCTGTAGTGATTATAGCCGTAAGCAAACGGATGAATTGATCGAATGGGTGAAGCGACCACAGATCGGCATGGGTGGGCTTGCATTTATTAAATGCAATAAAGACGGAACCTATAAAAGCAGCATGGATAAATTTTTCAATGAAGAAAAATTAAAAGCCATTGCGGCTGCATGCAATGCGTCTACAGGTGATCTTGTTTTAATATTGGCCGGTGCTGAAGAAAGAACAAGAAAAGCCATCAGCGAATTACGTCTTGAAATGGCAGAACGTCTTGGCTATAGAAAAAAAGAAGAATTTAAACTCGTTTGGGTTTTAGATTTCCCCTTATTTGAATATGCTGAAGATGAGAATCGTTGGGTGGCACGTCATCATCCATTTACCTCACCCAAGCCATCGGATATTGAAATAATGATCAGTAATGATCCTGCAATTGAAAATGCTGCTGAATATCTTAAACACCCTTATGCCAACATTAAGGCAAACGCTTATGATATGGTATTAAACGGCAATGAGATCGGCGGTGGGTCGATAAGGATCTTCCAAAGAGAGTTACAGGAAAAAATGTTTGCCGCATTAGGAATGACCAAAGAAGAATCACTACATAAATTCAGTTTTCTCCTTGGAGCATTTGAATACGGCGCCCCGCCGCATGGTGGTATCGCATTCGGCTTCGACCGACTTTGCGCTATTCTCGGTGGCAGCGAAAGCATTCGTGATTTTATTGCATTTCCAAAAAACAATGCGGGCCGTGATGTAATGCTTGATGCTCCTTCTACAATTGATGAAAAGCAATTGGTGGAACTACAAATAAGGTCAACCGCTAAATAGTAATGACTCGCTTCTGGTTGATACCGATACGAAAATAATAATGCAAACCTCAGGCAATTCGATTTTGAAATCCTAGATGAAATGGGAAATAAAAAACTGTGAAATCTTCCTAACATTGGGAAGCCGATGATCTTAAAATGTACTTTTATAATAAATCATCCTACATGAGATCAAGCCTTTTGATCCTTATTTTTTTTCTCCTATCCTTTTCTTCCTGTAAAAAAGAAGATGACTCACAACAAGATATGTCTGTCATAATGCTAAATGTATCTTATGGAAACAATGCCCAGCAAAAAATGGATGTTTATTTACCAGCAACCAGGAGCACTACCGCTACCAAAGTAATGATCATGATCCACGGGGGTGGATGGAATACCGGAGATAAAACGGATTTTAATGAATATGTTGATAGCCTTAAAAAAAGAGAACCCACTTACGCAATTTTCAATATCAATTACAGGCTTGCAAATACGCCGGATCTTTTTCCTGCGCAGGAACAGGATATTAAAGCTGCAGTTGAATTTATATATAATAAAAGACAGGAATATAAGATCTCAGATAAGTTTGTTTTAGTTGGGGCCAGCGCCGGTGCACATCTTGCATTGTTGCAAGGCTATAAATATTCTACACCGGTAAAAGCTAAAGCGATCATTGATTTTTTTGGCCCCACAGACCTGGTTTCCTTATATAATAATCCTCCAAATCCTTTTGTACAACCAACATTGTTTTCTGTTACCGGTGGTACGCCGGCTACAAATAATACACTCTATACTCAATCAAGCCCGATAAATTTTGTTTCGGCACAATCACCCCCAACGATCATCTTTCATGGTGGCGCTGATATCGTGGTTTCTTCTTCCCAATCTGTCTTATTGGATACAAAATTGCAAACTACAGGAGTCATTCATCAATACTTTTTTTATCCAACTGAAGGACATGGTTGGGTGGGTGCCAATCTTTCTGATTCATTTAATAAGATACAAGCCTTTCTTGCGGCAAATGTTCAGTGATCGTGTTCTTATTTTTATTTAGCTGGCATCATTACTACTATTTAGCTTCTGTTGCGTCGCTCCATTCAACTTTCAATTCAATATTGGACAATTGCATTCCCGTTTACCCAAAACAAACTAAAGGGTCGCAATCTTAATTATTAAAAGATCTGTGTAAATCTTTTTAAACCGTGTCATCCTTGTGCTATTCTTCTTTTCCTTAATTTGGAATAGTGAAACAAACTCCATTAGCAGAAAGAATTCGCCCTACTACGTTGAGCGAATTAGTTGGCCAGGATCATTTGACTGGCAAAAAAAGCATTCTTCGAACTGCAATAGAAAATGGAAAGATACCATCAATGATCTTGTGGGGACCGCCAGGCACAGGAAAGACAACCATTGCAAACATTATTGCCAATACATTAAAAGTTCCTTTCTTTCAATTAAGTGCTATCAGTGCAGGAGTAAAAGATGTGAGGGAAGTAATTGAAGAATCGAAAACCAAAGCCGGTGCAATTTTATTTATTGACGAGATCCATCGTTTCAACAAAGGTCAACAAGATGCTTTGCTGGGAGCTGTGGAAAAAGGGATCATTACTTTAATTGGGGCTACGACTGAAAATCCATCTTTCGAAGTAAACGGAGCATTGCTAAGCCGCTGCCAGGTATATGTTCTAAAACCATTAACGGATGATGATCTTCGTAAGCTTATTCAGCAGGCAATTGAAAAAGATGAATGGCTAAAAAATAAAAATATAATTATTAAAGAGTATGAAGCCTTGTTTACCATTTCCGGTGGCGATGCAAGAAAAATTCTAAATCTTATTGAACTCTGTGCAGATGTAATGAAAGAAGGTGAAGAATTGACTGATAAAAAAGTAATGGACATAGCACAACAACGAATTGCTTTATATGACAAAAGCGGTGAGCAGCATTATGATATCATTTCTGCGTTTATAAAATCAATTCGCGGCAGCGATCCGAATGCTGCTGTTTACTGGCTGGCAAGAATGATCGAAGGTGGTGAAGATGTAAAATTCATTGCACGTAGATTAGTGATATTAGCAAGCGAAGATATTGGTAATGCAAATCCAACCGCCTTGGTTTTAGCCAACGCAGCTTTTGAAGCGGTAAATAAAATTGGTTTTCCTGAATCAAGCATCATTCTTTCTCAATGTGCTACATTCGGCGCTGCACAATCAGCAGTAAAACAACACGGCGATCTTTCTGTGCCGCTTCATATTCGTAATGCTCCGACAAGATTAATGAAGAATCTTGGTTATGGAAAAGATTACCAATACTCACACAGCTATGATAATAATTTTTCGCCGCAGGAATATTTACCCAAAGAATTATCCGGAACAAAATTTTATGATCCCGGTAAAAATGCAAGAGAAGAAGAGTTAAGGAAATTTTTGCGTAGTCTTTGGAAAGAAAAGTATAATTATTGATCATTTATTTTTTATTTCCACTACCCTTCCATGTTCAAGTTGTATATAATGAGAAATACAGGATGGTATGTCGTTTTCGTAATGAGAAACAAAGACCATGGTCTTGTTTCTCCTGGTACACACCTCGTTTATCAATTCAAGAAACTCATTTTTTCTCTCTGAGTCTAATCCCTGGCAGGGTTCGTCAAGAATCAATAATGGGGGATCCTTTACCAGGGCTCTTGTTAACAAAACAGCTCTTTGCTCCCCAACAGAAAGCTCATACAATTTTTTTTGCCGGAGATCTTTTACCCTGTAAAATTCCATCCGCTGATCCACCAGTTCAATATCTTCGTCCGAAAGTTGCCTGAACAACCCAATGGTATCATACAATCCCGAAGCAACCGTTTCAAAACAAGTAGAAGATTGATTGAAATAAAGGTGCAACTCAGGAGAAATAAAACCGATCTTCTTTTTTATATCCCAGATACTTTCACCACTTCCACGTTTTTTGCCAAATAAAAAAATTGAATTCGCATAAGCCTTTGGATTGTCTGCCGTGATCAAACTCAATAAAGTTGATTTTCCTGCTCCATTAGGTCCTGAGAGCAACCATCTTTCACCTTTCATTACTTTCCAGTTCACTTTATCCAATATTAATTTATCGCCGTACTGAACAGAAACTTCTCTCATTTCAATTACAGATTCACAAGCTGTTTCTGTCGATTCTGTCTTTAAAAAATTTTTAAGGCCAGGGTTAACAAAATCTTTTTTGATCTCTATCGTCTTTAATTCTGTCCTGGTGCTAAATTTTTCAAGTTTCTCAAAAGATTTTACCTCGCCTTTTTCCAACCAAATAACCTTTGAAATACTTTCTGGTATTTCTTCGGCCGAAGTAATTAATATCATTAATACGCCGCTTTTAATTAATGCTTCAAATTGTTGTTGCAGCCAAGTCCTTGTTTCTTGGTCCAAACCAATAAAAGGTTGATCCAGGATCAACACCGTTGGCTCTTCAAGTCTCGCTTTTAATATTTGCAATTTTTTATTCTCGCCATTTGACAACTGGATCAGTCTTTCATCCCTCAGGTGCTCAATACCCATTTCTTTTAAAAACACTTCTGCCGGTTTTAAATTTTCACCTAACGATTGGGCTACTGTTTCCGTTTCTTCCGTATCATAGGAATTGAACCGCTGCTGATAATACAGGTCATTGGTATGTTGAAGATTTTTGAAATGATGCAGTTGCTCTACAAAAACTATCTTACGGTTTGCATCATTAACAAATTGAATTTCGCCTCTATAAAATATTTTTTTGGCTAATGCAAGACCGAGCAAGGTTTTACCGCTCCCTGAAGGCCCTATTATAGCAAGGCTTTCGTTTTTATAAAGCGAAAATGAAATTCCATTCAACACATTTTTACCTGAACGATTTATGGCCAAGTTCTCAACTCTCAAGATACAGTCTGTCATATTGTTCAACTTCTCCCTTATAATTAAGAAAATTTCGCCTCATTCCGGGTTGTACAACAACGGAAAAAATTGCCCCTGCATCTTCTCTCCTTTCGGCACAACAGGAACTCCTTCTAGCAACGATTCATTTGAATCGGAAATAACTCCATCAGCAAAAGCATTTATTACAAATGCTCGTCTTGGCTTGTCACTTTTATTTTCGCCAGAACCATGTAATGTCAATGAATGGTGAAAGATCGCTTCGCCTGCTTTTACTTCTGCATATTGCGGATGATCAAACTGTTCTTTCTGTTCATCATTTAAAAAATCTCTTATTCCCTGGATCTCACCTGCAAGAACAGGTTTTGGCAATAAACCCCAACGATGACTGCCTGCAATATATTGAAGACAACCATTCTCTTTTGTTGCATCATCTAATCCGCACCAGCAAGTAAGATGCGCCACAGGTTTTGTTCTTGTCCAGTAAGAATAATCCTGGTGCCATGCAACAACGCCACCCTTTTTCGCCGGTTTCCAAAAAAGTTGATCATGCCAGAAACGAACAGGGACATTTCCTAATAATTGACTTGCTGCAACCAAAAAACGTGGGTTCCATAATACATCATGAAAGCCAGGCCCAATGCGCCATGCACCTAATGCATGAAATAATATGGTAGATGGATCAGCAGATTCGTTTGAATGAAATTCATAATACAAAGAATGGGACGGATGATCGATATCTGCAATTTCAGAAAGCTCGTTACGCAAAAAATTCACTTGCTCATCATCAAGCATTTTTATTCCGGCCAAAAATCCATTTTCATTAAAGAATGATACTTGCTCATCCCTCAATTTAAATTTCTCCCAATCTCTTTTTGATGTTGGCCAAAAAAACAGGTCACTGACAAGCTTGTGCACATGACTCAGATCATTTACCGGCATACAATTGTTTTTTTAAAATTACTGTTTTGAATGCAATGGCCGTTGATTTCTTATTTTTAACTCTAAATTTTCCTGCATGAAAAAAATGCTTTCTGCTTTTACCCTTATCGCTTCATGGAATTTATTGTTTGCGCAAACTGATCAAAAAGATCCAATGATCGTAAAGATGGTGAGTGAAGTCTCTAAAGATTCTTTGCAATCATATATTAAAAAGATGGTAAGTTTTGGCACAAGAAATACATTAAGCACACAGACAGATCCAAATCGTGGTATTGGTGCAGCCCGTAATTGGGTATTGAGCCGTTTCAATGAATTTGCAAAACAAGCCGGCGGAAGACTAGCGGCTATAATTGATACTACGACTTTACAAAAAGACGGGCGAAGAGTCGACACCACACTTTTATTGGGGAATGTTATGGCAACATTAAAAGGCACTGACCCAACTGATAAAAGAATATTTATTATCAGCGGGCATTTAGACAATATGCGCAGTAATGTGATGGATAGAACCGGAAATGCTCCCGGTGCCAATGATGATGCAAGCGGCGTAGCAGCAGTAATGGAATGTGCAAGAATTATGAGTAAGCACCCTTTTCCTGCAACGATCATATTTGTAGCGGTAAGTGGCGAAGAACAAGGCCTGCTTGGTTCCACCTTTATGGCAGAAAAAGCTAAGAAAGAAAATTGGAATATTGAAGCGGTATTGAATAATGATATTATGGGAGGCAATAATCAAAACGAAACAAATAAAGCCAGCAATAACCAGGTGAGAGTGTTTAGTGAAGGTCTTTCTGTTTTAGATACAGGGAGAATTGCAACCACTATCCGCAATCTTGGTTTGGAAAATGACGGCAAAGCAAGACAGCTTGCACGATATGTAAAAGAAACTGGTGAACGATATGTAAAGAATCTTAAAGTCGTAATGATCTATCGGAATGACAGGTTTCTGCGCGGCGGAGATCATACTCCTTATGTACAGCGTGGCTTTGCGGCAGTACGTATTACCGAAATGAACGAAAATTATAACCACCAGCACCAGGATGTAAGAATTGATAGTGGGATACAAATTGGCGACCTGCCTGACTTCATGGATTTTGAATACCTGAGAAAAAACACAGCAATGAATCTTTGCAATCTTGCCAATCTTGCAAAAGCTCCTTCAATGCCGCAAGAGGTAAAAATTGAAACAAGGAAGCTTACCAATTTTACTAATCTAATTTGGAAAGCGCCGGTTTCAGGAAAAGTTAAAGGATATCTTGTATTAATGAGAGAAACAACAAGCCCTGTTTGGGAAAAAAAGTTTTTTACTGCCGATACAAAAATGGATCTGCCTTATTCAAAAGATAATTATTTTTTTGCAGTGCAATCTGTAAGTGATGATGGTAATGAAAGTTTACCAGTAATACCATCTCCTGCAGGACGTTAATTATAAATATGGTGAACTGGACAATAAAAAGATTTGATGAATTAACCTTAGATGAGTTATATAATTTGCTGCAACTAAGAAATGAAGTATTTATTGTTGAACAAAATTGTATTTATAAAGATCTTGATGGAAAAGATCGATCAGCCTGGCATTTAATGGCAATTGAAAACGATAAACTGATCGCATATACCAGAATTCTTCCACCCGGAGTTTCATATAATGATCCTGCAATTGGTCGTGTTGTTACTTCGCCATCAAAAAGAAGATCAGGTATAGGAAGAGAACTGATGAAACGATCAATTGAAGAATGCGAAAAACTTTTCGGCACAATCTCTATCACTTTAAGTGCACAAGTCTATTTAAAAAGTTTTTATGGATCATTTGGTTTTATTGTGGTGGGAGAAGAATATTTAGAAGATGGAATTCCACACATAAAGATGAAGAGAAAACCTCTTGGTAAAAGCACCGAGTAGAAAAACTTCTTAATGCTATTGCAATAAAAATTCCCGTTATTCGTCATTGATTGGTAGGAATTTATTTCTACTTTAGTCACCAGTCCAAATCCTAAAATTTCGGAACCTTAAAAGTTCCGTTGAAAAACACAAATCTGGTATCTATGAGAGCAATTGTACACAGTTGCCGTATATTGATTACGGTTTTATTACTGTCTTTGTCACTTTGGTCCAATTCACAATCCATTTCTTTTAAAGATGGAAAATATGAATTCGGACTTGGTCTTGGCCCATCCTTCTTTCTCGGAGACCTTGGCGGATCTCACGGTGTTGGTAAGCCATTCATCGCTGACTTAGATATGCCACTAACAAAGTTTTCAAAAGGCCTTTTTGTAAATGTATTCCCATCTGAATGGCTTGGTCTTCGTTTAGCACTTAATCGATCATTCCTGGAAGGAAGTGATGACCAGGTAGATCTTTCCGGTGGTCGTGAATTTTCAAGATGGCGCCGCAATTTATATTTTCAATCAAAGGTCACGGAACTTTATATGGGATTTGAATTTTACCCAACAGTTTTCCTTGAGAACTATGATGGTTTGAAGGGAAAATTCAGGCCATACGGTATTGCAGGCGCGGGGTTTTTCCATTTTAATCCAAAAGCTTACTATTACCCTGATCCAAATAATCCGAATACAAAAAAGCTAGTCGAATTAAAACCCCTTCGTTTAGAAGGACAAGGCATGTCGCAATATCCTGACAGGAAAGAATATAAATTAACACAACTTGAAATTCCGATGGGTGCAGGATTTAAATATTTTATTAAAGAAGATCTTTATATCGGCTTAGAAGTTTTACATCGTAAAACATTTACAGACTATATCGATGATGTAAGTACAAAATATATCGATCCAATTTACTTTTCTCAATACCTGGCACCGGCAGATGTACCTGTGGCCTATCAATTAAACAATCGTGAGCCATTCCGAAATATAACAAGACCTACTATCGGGAGACAACGCGGCGATCCAAAAGAAATGGATTCTTACTTCTCAACCATAATTCGTTTCGGCTGGAGGTTAAACGGAAACAATTCGCCAAACCGAAAGGCTTTGCGACAGATGCGATGCCCGCTTTACTTTTAATCCGACACCAATCCGAACCAATATGAAAACAAACTCTACTCTATCTTATTTAAAAAACTAATCTTATCTCTTTGGCCTGGTTTTGCTATTGGGTTCTACCCAGTCATGCTCAGTAACTGAAAACACAAACGCTGAAAGCAAAAACGCCAAGACATCAAGAAAACAAAAAGAAGTAAAGGTCTATCCTGATCTATTAAAAAATGTAATGCATGTAAAAAATGTAGAAACAGCAAAGATCGACTTCTTTGTATTTGATGCAGAAGGTACGATCATGGTGCATTATAAAATGAATGAGAAGGATCACAAGAAAATTAATGGCCTGGAAAAAGGAACTTATACTTACCAGGTTTTTAAGGATGATGAGATGAGTGAGTCTGGAAAGATCGTTATAAAATAGTTCTTTATAATATTTAAGGCAGTTCCAATAAGGGCAGCGGGCTCTTTAAAATACAATACCTGGTGACTAAAACCCTAATCCGTTCTCTATTTGTTACTCTCAAAGTGTGTATTAAAAATTTTATTGAACACCTGCTGCCATCCTTATTGGACACTTTAATTTGCTCTTTTATTTACCGCCCAAAAAAACTCCCGCAGTCAGGAAAAGTTTAATCTGTATTCCTTAAATGAAGGTCCGTTGGTTAAGACAATCATTTGAAAACGATTATTCCTTATCCTCCTGAAAAAGCTGCGGGTTTTTTATTTATATAAATAATCCCCATTCATCTTCGCATTCATCTTTTTGAAAAGTGCTGACCCAGATCTTAAACAATTCCCTGAATTTATCTATCTCATCACGTATTATCTGTCCATGAGCTTTTTCAATTACTTTTTCACTCATCATTGTTAACATAGAAGATTTAATGAACTGGGCATTTTTCCTGATAATAGAAGCATTCTCCATCCTGATGATGTACAAGCCTGCTTCCGAACTTTTGATTTTTACTGCCACCTGGTATGCATCTCCTAATAACATTCCTTTGTGATCTTCCCAATAATCTGGGGGAAACCCATCTTCTTTTTCCTCAACAATCATTGAGTCCAATGCTCCGTTAAGTACGATCATTACTTGCTGCCATTGCATATAGAGCTCTTTGCAGGCATCGCGGGTTGGATTTGGTTTCCACTCTTCGCCTTCTTCATCTTCATCTTTAAACTCATCATCATCCCATTCAGGCAAGTCGCTAAGGTGATCAAATTTCATAATTGCTTAGTTTAATTCTTTGCTTAAAAACTCTGCAGTATAACTGTCTTTACACTTTACTAGGTCTTCCGGAGTACCCTCAAATAATATCTTTCCGCCGCCATCACCGCCTTCCGGACCAAGATCAATAACATGGTCGCCTACTTTTATAACATCCATGTTATGTTCAATAACAAGTACAGTATTACCACGGTCCACTAATTTATTTAAAACAGAAAGTAAATGCTGAATGTCTTCAAAATGCAAACCAGTAGTTGGTTCATCCAGTATATAAAAAGTTTTTCCCGTGTCTTTTTTTCCAAGTTCTGTTGAAAGCTTTACTCTTTGAGCTTCTCCCCCACTCAATGTAACTGCGCTTTGTCCAAGAGTGATATAACCAAGTCCTACTTCTCCAAGTACTTTTATTTTCCGATAGATATAAGGAATATGCTGGAAAAATTCCACTGCTTCTTCTACCGTCATATCAAGCACATCTGCAATCGATTTGCCTTTGTACCGGATCTCGAGTGTTTCCCTGTTATATCTTTTACCATTACATTTTTCGCAATGCACATAAACATCGGGAAGAAAATTCATTTCAATAACCCGCATGCCACCGCCTTCACACACATCACAGCGGCCGCTTTTTACATTAAATGAAAACCGACCAGCATTATATCCCCTGATCTTTGCTTCAGGGATAGATGCAAACAATGTTCTTATATCAGTAAAAAAACCGCAATACGTAGCAGGATTGCTTCTTGGTGTGCGACCAATTGGTGACTGATCGATCTCAATCACCTTATCAATATGCTCAAGGCCCTTAATATTTTTATATTCCAACGGAGATACTCTTGAACCATAAGCATGGGTTGACAGGATCGGGTAAAGTGTTTCATTGATCAATGTAGACTTGCCGCTGCCACTGACACCAGTCACTACGATAAATTTACCCAAAGGAAATTTTACATCAAGATCACGAAGGTTATTTCCTTTTGCTCCTTTTAACTCAATAAATTTTCCATTGCCTTTTCTTCTTTCTTCCGGAACCGCTATTTTATGATGACCATTGAGATAACTGGCGGTAAGTGTATCAAGCTTGAGCATTTCACTGGGAATGCCTTGCGCAACAATTTTTCCACCATGAAAGCCTGCCTTTGGCCCAATGTCAATTAAATGATCGGCTGACAGCATGATATCCTTATCATGTTCTACTACTAATACGCTATTGCCAATGTCACGAAGATTTTTTAAAGCATCTATTAGCCTGTGGTTATCCCGCTGATGCAAGCCGATAGATGGCTCATCAAGAATATAAGTAATACCCTGCAATTGCGAACCGATCTGAGTTGCCAATCGTATTCGTTGTGATTCACCACCGCTTAATGATTTTGAAGCTCGGTTGAGTGTGAGATAAGTTAACCCGACATCCAAAAGAAATTGAAGACGTTCTCTTATTTCTTTTAAAACATCCTTTGCAATATTTTTTTGCTTATCAGTAATTCTTAATTCAATTCCATCAAACCATGCAGCAAGATTATCAAGATTCATTTCACCAAGCTGTGAAATATTTCTCCCCAAGATTTTAAACCAAAGACTTTCTTTTTTCAATCTTGCTCCATTACAACTACTACAAGTTTTTAATGTTGTGAATTGCTGTACCCAATCTCTTAAAAACTCCGTGCTGCTTGTTGAAACAAACCATCTTTTCAGCATTGGCACAATACCTTCATAACTTCCGGTATATTCATGAGGCACTGTTTCATCCGAAGCATCCACTTCCATTGTTGAACTAATGTTTTTATCCCCGAACAATAGAAGGTCTAATTGTTGCTTTGGCAATTTACTTATCGGAATGTCTAATTTTATTTTATACTTTCTTGCAAACTCCACCACTTGTTGAAACACACTTGCATCTCTTTCTTCTCCCAATGGTGAAATACCTCCTTCTTTTACACTTAGTGTTTTATCAGGCAATACCAGGTCCATATCAATCGTAAAAATATTTCCAAGCCCTTTGCAAGTTGGACAGGCGCCATAAGGCGAGTTAAAAGAAAATGAATTAGGTGATGGCTCTTCGTAACTAATGCCCGTGTCTTCGCACATTAGTTGCTTGCTGTATTGTACGAGCTGTTTTTCTTCTACTAATAAAAACATCAGGTCCTTTCCAAGCTTCAAAGTTTGCTGTACGCTTTGACTTAATCTTGCTTTTAGATCATCAGTAACCTGTAAACGATCGATCACCAGTTCTATGTCATGGATCTTATAACGATCGACCTGCATTTTAGGAACAAGGTCTTTTATTTCGCCATCAACTCTGACTTTTAAATAACCTTTTTTACGAACATCCTCAAACAATTCGCGGTAATGACCCTTCCTTCCTCTTACCAATGGGGCAAGCAATGATATTTTTCTGCTCTTATATTTTTTAAAAATATTTTCTACAATTTCTTCTTCGCTCCATTTTACCATTGGCTTACCGGTGTTATACGAATAAGCTTCTCCTACCCTTGCAAATAATAGTCTCAAAAAATCATATATCTCAGTAACTGTGCCTACTGTTGAACGAGGATTTTTATTTGTAGTTTTTTGTTCAATAGAAATAACGGGAGAAAGACCCGTGATCTTATCGACATCAGGCCTTTCCATATCACCGATAAACTGGCGTGCATATGCTCCAAAGGTTTCCATATACCGGCGCTGGCCTTCGGCGTAAATGGTATCAAAAGCAAGCGACGATTTACCGCTGCCACTGATACCGGTGATAACCACTAATTTATTTTTTGGAATTGAAATATCAATATTCTTGAGATTGTGCACTCTTGCTCCATGCACCTCAATTGTTTCGTGATTTATTTCTTCGACAGTGATGCCGTTATCTCCTGATTTGGCCATAGTAAAAAGGGTAACGAAGATAGTAACTATAATGCGCCGGATCGTTTACTTTCAAACAACTGTTTGCAAAAAAAAGAGGTTGGATTTGTTTTTTGGAACTTCTTGCATTCACGATTATCTTTGCGCCAGTTCTTAAATATTACATAAGGATGCTTATCAAGAAAGGCTGAGGGATATGGCCCGATGAAGCCTTGACAACCTCCCTTCACTTCGTTCAGGGTGACAATTTTTTGTCATTCCGAACATTAGCGAGGGAAAGGTGCCAATTCCAGCTCGCCTATAGCGAGATAGATAAGTCAGTGTTCAAGCTTAAAAATAATTTTCAAAATATTCAAAGCTCACCTGACTGATCGGGTGAGCTTTTTTGTTTTTAGTAATATTTAGAATCGCCAATTAATTTATAAAAAATAGAAAATGAGTTATCACAAGAATCTTACGATCGGTTTATTCGGCTTTGGCGTAGTGGGTGAAGGACTTTATCATATCCTAAACCAAACTCCTTCATTAAAAGCTACAATAAAGAAAATTTGTGTAAAGCATCCGGATAAGAAAAGAAATGCCCCGAAAGAATTATTTACAACAGATAGAAATGAATTGCTTTTGGATCCGGAGATAAATGTGATCGTGGAAGTGATCAACGAAACTGAGGCGGCATTTGAGATTGTAACCACAGCTTTAAAAAATGGTAAAGATGTGGTAAGCTCAAGTAAAAAAATGCTGGCTGAGAATATGCCGGAACTTTTAGGGCTGCAAAAACAAACAAACATGTCTCTTTTATACGAAGCAGCTGCCTGCGCCTCAATACCAATTATCAGAAATCTTGAAGAATATTATGATAACGACCTGGTCCAATCTGTAAAAGCGATTGCAAATGGCACCACCAATTTTATTCTTACTAAAATGTTTGAAGATAAATTGGAATTCAAGCAAGCGTTATTATTGGCACAGCAGTCCGGCTTTGCTGAAACTGATCCCACACTGGATATAGAAGGATATGATGCATTGAATAAATGGACCATCCTGTTAAATCATTCTTACGGAATAGTTGAGCGGCCTGAGAATATTGTTTTTACCGGGATACAAAACATTAATCAAAATGATGCAATGGTGGCAAGAGAAAAACATTATGAAATAAAATTAGTAGCGCAGGCCAAAAAATTAAATAATGGCGATGTGGCTGCTTTTGTTTTACCTCAGTTTGTAAACCAGCATGACCAACTTGCATTTGTAAAAAATGAGTACAACGGGGTAGTGATCGAAAGTGGTTTTTCTGATAAACAATTTTTTTACGGCAAAGGCGCCGGCAGCTTTCCTACAGGATCTGCCGTATTAAGTGATATTTCTGCATTGCGGTATGATTATCATTATGAATATAAAAAGCTTTATCATCATCAACCCAATCGTTTAACCGAAGATTTTTATTTGAAAGTCTATATAAGTTTTGATAACAATGCTTTTATACCAAAAGAAAAATTTGAATGGATAGAAGAATGGCATGCTGATTTAAACCGGAATTACCTGATCGGGGTATTGCCTTTCTCTGAATTAAAGAATACCAAATGGTGGAAAGAAGATAATGTATCACTTATACTCTCACCTGAACCCATTATTGAAGATGTAGAAATAAGAAAATTGAAAAAGAAAAGTCTTGAGCTAGCAGGTGTCACATTATGAGAGCTGATAATCTCGTATTACTTTTGTAAAAATTCTATCCTTGCTCCAGGAAAGACCGGCAAATAATTTCGGCATTGCTTTTATTTTAGCCACCCTCATTGCTATTAGCATGGGTGTTTTAATTCTTGTGCTGGGAAAAAATGAATCATTTCAGCTTATTAATAGTAATCATAACAGGATCGCAGATCAGTTTTTTAAATACTTTACTCATTATGGAGATGGAGTAATGTGGGCGCCGTTAGGTTTGTTTTGTTTTTTCTTTAAAAGAAAATATTTTATCGCAGTGCTGGCGGGTGTTATCATTTCAACTTTATTGGCCCAATTTTTAAAACGGGTTGTTTATCCTGAGGAATTAAGACCCATTAGTTATTTATCTG
>VBAS01000238.1:19243-35678 GCA_005882975.1 Bacteroidota bacterium
CGCCGGAGTTGAGATCAGAAAATTACATAGTTTTCCATCCGGACATACAACAACCGCATTTACGATGGCACTTATTATGGCGTACATGATCAATAAAAAAGCCTGGTCTATTATACTCCCCTTACTTGCTTTACTAGCTGGATATTCCAGGGTTTATCTTGCTCAGCATTTTCCCACCGATGTTTTTGCAGGAATGTGTATTGGAATTGTTTCTGCTATTTTATCATTGCTTGTTTACAAAGAAATGATACACCGCTTAAATAATAGAATTGTACTGAAAAAAGGATAAAGATGTTTGTCGTTGTATGGTCGACAGTGAAAAATGAAGTCGTTTCCTATAAAAACTTATTTACAAATAAATTAAACCGTAATTCCGTTAGCGATCAAGCAGCAATCTTTGAGTCTGCATTAATATCTTTTGCTTTTCCTCTTTCAATATTACTTTTAAATAAAATTAAAGTAAAGACCTGGGAGATAGTATTGATTAAAATGTTTATATCAAGTTGAAAGTTCATCTTTTGAATGTATATAGAATCATAATAAAACCGGGTGACAATATTATAAGAATCTTCTGCTGGTCCACGAAACCCTTTCACCTGGGCTAAACCGGTGATTCCGGGTCTCACGAGGCTACGAAATTTATAATCCTGAATATAAGTGGAAAATCTATTACAATCTGCAAACATGTGTGGCCGTGGACCAATGATACTCATATCTCCAAGCAAAACGTTGATAAACTGAGGCAGTTCATCCAAACTAGTTTTACGAAGAAACTTTCCAACAGAAGTAACCCGTTGATCATCATTACATGCAGAACATCTGTCAGCATCATAATTCAAAACCATGGTTCTGAATTTTATACATCCAAAACTTCTCAACCCCCTGCCAACACGTCTTTGAATAAAAAAGACCGGCCCTCTTGAATTTAATTTTATCACAATCGCCATGAGGGGAATGATCCAACTTAATAATAGAATAATAATAGTAACTGAAAAAATAATATCAGAGGCTCTTTTTAAAAAGAAAAAAAATGTCTTTTTATCAATATAACTGCGAAATGTTATCTCTCCCTCTTCAATAAAGGACTTTAATTCAACTTGGTTAATGGTTATCATCAGTTTTTCATTAGCTTTTTAGACTTCTTCAGATGGGGGTGAAACACAGACTCGCAAAGCTATCGGTTTTCATAACTCATCCAATACCCTAAATGTGGTATATGCTTAAAAAATACTTAAACATTGACTATCATCAAGCCCAATGTTAGGACAATCTTACTAATTGAAACGTTGCGCCAATTAATTTCGGATATACAATTCCTCCGACTTTGGTTTATCAATCGTTTGCAATACTCACAGACTCATTAAAAAATATTTAATTTAAAGTATTTGCAGACATAAAACTTATTCAATCAATAATTTATTAAAGTAATAATTTCATAATTTATAAATGGATCCTGGCTAGATGATTTCATTCATTTTGTGACCATTGAAAAAAGTATAATCGTTTTCTTGTTACTTTAGCGATTCTAACTGCGGTTGAAACTGAATAAAAATTAATGAATATTGGTATTCTTGGTACTCGCGGCATCCCAAATCATTATGGAGGGTTTGAGCAATTTGCCCAATATCTTGCAAAAGGTTTAGTGGCCAAAGGGCATATCGTTTTTGTATATAATTCCAACTCTCATCCATATCAGGAATCCACATGGAATGGCATCCACATTATTCATTGCAATGATCCTGAGAATAGTATTGGCACTGTGGGACAATTTATTTACGACTACAATTGTTTACAAGATGCCCGTAAAAGGAATTTTGATATTCTCTTACAGTTAGGCTACACCAGTAGTTCAATTTGGTATCGTTTCTGGCCAAAAAAAGCAATCACCATTGTAAATATGGATGGCCTTGAATGGAAAAGATCAAAATATAATAAACTGACACAAAAATTCTTACAGTGGGCTGAAAGTCTGGCTGTCAGGCATGGGCATGTTTTGATCGCTGATTCAATAGGCATTAGGAATTACATTCAGACAAAATATCAAAAGGAAGCAGTTTATATTCCTTATGGTGCTGATATTCCAGAAAACTTTTCTGATAGGTGCCTGGCAGATTTCAGTTTGCAGGCAAATCAATATTATCTGCTAATTGCAAGGATGGAACCAGAAAATAATATTGAAATGATCATTAATGGCTACCTCGAATCTGATCATCATTATCCTTTGATCATACTTGGTAATACGCAGAATAAATATGGACAATTTCTTTTTAAGAAATATGGTTCTTCCTCGGTTCGTTTTCAAGGCAGCATTTATGACCTTGCCATAATAAATTCGCTGAGGCATTTCTCAGCTTTATATCTCCACGGCCACTCTGTTGGTGGTACAAATCCCTCTTTATTGGAAGCTATGGCATGTGGTTGTAATATTGCGGCACATGATAATGTTTTTAATAAGTCAATTTTAGGGAATGATGCTGCTTATTTTCGCTCATCGAATGGTGTCAAAGAAATTATTAATCAGTATCCCGATCGGGAAGATCTTTTACTTGAACAGCAGAATAATCTGCAAAAAATAAGAGAGGAATACAGGTGGGACAAGATTATTAGCGAATATGAAAGATTATTTTACGATTCTATAAGAGGCGAATAAAAGGTAATCGGCAATAAACTTAAAAGTCCATTAAAATTTATTTCTATTATTATCTTTGTTCTCTTTAATAATTAGGCAAAAAATCCGGAATGGAAAATTCACCATTAGTTTCTATAGTTACAATTGTTTATAATGGGGAAAAATATATAGAAAATGCTATTCTAAGTGTTATTGATCAATCATACAAGAATATTGAATATATTATAATTGATGGGGGGTCAACAGATAATACAGTATCGATTATAAAAAAATACCAAGACCAAATTAAATCCTGGATCAGTGAAAAAGATGCGGGCATCAGCGATGCATTTAATAAAGGGATAATAAGAACAACCGGAGAAATAATCGGCATTCTCAATAGTGATGATTGGTATGAAAAAGATACGGTAGCAAAAGCTGTTGCCAGCATTAAAGATTATGATGCCGTATATGGTGACTTGCAATTATGGAAAGATAATGAGAAGGATTTTATGGTTCAGGGCAACCATCTCTTACTCACAAGAGAAATGACAGTTAATCACCCTACTGTGTTTTTACGTAAAGAATATTATACAAAGTTTGGATCATTTGATACACAATATAAAGCAGCTATGGATTATGAACTTGTATTACGCTTTATGATAAATAAATGCAGATTTAAATACATTCCTGAAGTGCTTGCAAATATGCGTTGGCAAGGCAACAGTGACAAAAATTGGTTAAAGGGTTGTAAAGAAACTCTTCAGATAAAAAATAAATATTTGCCACAAAAAAAATTACAAAACTTTTTCTTTTTTATAAAACATGTTATTGGTATAAGCATGCCTAAATATTTAGAGAAAATTCATCTACACTTTCTAGTAAAGGCCTATAGGGCAAAATTTTCAGCTCAGAAGAAAATATATAATTGATCGTTTAATATAATCCTAAACGCTAATTGAAAGGATCTTTTTGTATGCCTCCAACGTTTTTTCCGCGGCTACTGTCCATGTATACCTGGATATTATCATTTGTATAAGTTCTTTGCTTATTAAACCGGCGGCAGCATTTTTAACTGCCCTAAAAATTGATTCCGGCGATTCCGGATCGCAATAGTATGCATAATCTTTAAAATACTCTTTCGCATCTCCCTTATCAGTGATAACAATATTACAGCTCATTGCCGCTGCCTCCAGCGAACTTAAGCCCGTTGTTTCAAACCAGCTTGGCAACACATGTACTTTTGCTTTTGCATAATATTTTACAAGCGCCCCTTGGGGAATATAATCAATGAAAGAAATATTACTGGCCGCTCGTTCTTTACATTTTATGTAATATTCTTTTTGATTCATTGAAGGTTTCCCAATAATCAATAAGCGGAACCGTGTATCATTCAGAGCATTAATTAAATTCAGTTGATTTTTTAAAGGCTCTATCCTTGCAACGCAAATAACCAGATCATCTTCTTTAAGAGTCATTATTTCTTCAGAATGGCTGAATAAGCTCTCATTTATTCCATTTGGAATTATCTTATAATTTTGAATTATCTGATACTGACTGACCAATCGCCTGTATTCATTTTCAGAGTTTGGCAAGAGCATTCTTGCTCCTAAAATCACTTTTTTAACAGATTTCTTTTGTCCAAGAAAAATATAAGAGGGACTTATTATCTTCTCATTGTTAACTATAGACCGTGTTAAAACTTTTAAGTATTCAATTGTATCAGATGAAAAAAATCCCGCAATAAACTTCCTAATTCCTTTAGAATTTTTTTTTTCATATTCATAGTAATCAACAAATATTGTCGACACTACATAGGGCTTACGAGATCTCTTAATATGATGTAACATATCCGAAGGGCGAATGATATTGAAGAAATGTATCAGATCAAATTGAGAATAATCAATAGGCTCGTTAGTTAATCGGATATCAATTTGCACACCCAGTTTTCGCAGACATTCAGCTGTATTAATAATTTGTATTGTGTCACCACCGGGATTACTAAATAATGTTGCCCTGGATATAAAAAGAATATTCATGCAGGAGTGCTTATCGTTAATTTTCTCTTGTTAAATTCCTCAAAAATGGGGCTGAATGCCAATATCCATATAACATATTCGGCAATATTATAGATATAACTTCCTGTGAATTGATAAATAAAAATAAAAATAAAAAGAGCCAAGCGGTAATAATTATTGTACACCCTGGTACGAAAGAAAAAGAAGACCTGAATTCCAATCCTCAAAATAATTCCTACTATTCCAAAAACTGCTAATGTTTCTGCGAAGGCACAAGGAATAGCAACCTCATTTATGGAAAAATTATATTGGTAAAACGTTCTCCACAATTCAAGACCTAAAACCTTTACTTGCCCTAAGCCCACACCAAACCAAATACTTTTCATACTGGCTACATCCCATGCCAATTTATAAGAATCAAAAGCTCTGCCCCGGAAAGAAGAATCTTTCCCCTCAAATAAATTAAATATTCGGATAAAAAGAGCGTTGTCTGGATAAAAAAGTAATAAGAGTATAACTAAAATAATAGCTAAAAAAGTAATAAGAAAAATATATTGAAGAACTCTCTTATTTACGAAAAACAGTTTCAGGTTTAACACCAGCAGGACAGCTAATGCCATGGGTATTCCTAATAATACTCCCATTGAAAAAGAAAGCAGCAAAGGAAGTGTGATCATAATGGCAATTAGGCCCGTATTTGGAAGTTTCAGGAATAGCATCTTTAAGTAGTAATACAGGGCTATAGGAACCAATAACATTGAATAGTAAGAGGGCTCATATGTTAACATTTTTAGCCTTGGAAGTTTTTCGAGACCCGAAGAGACAGATGAGGTTATCCAAAAAGTGTTTCTTAAGGATGGCATAAAAAAAACCACGCAAGCGATAAGTACTAATATAAAATTAATAATAAGAATTTTTCGAAAAATGCTTCTTAATGAAACGCATACTTTTAAAAATTGATAAAAACAAAGAGTAAAAACAAAAACTGTAAAAAAAAGAAAGGATGATATAAAATAGTATCTCGCTTCGACCCCATTAATAAAGTGTACGCATGCAAACGGGATCATAAAAGCAAAAAAAAGCCAAATCTTTTTAAAGGTTTTATATTGATATAACCATACCAATAGCAAAGGAGTAAGAATAGCTGTATACAAAAGACCGAATGGTAATAAAAACCCGTTTAAAAAGAAATAAAGCAATGCTACCGGCAAATATTTATTAATGCGGATGTTGTTCTCTATACTTATATTTTGCAGTTGCTCCAACTTATGTCCTAAATAATGTTTGATGCCTCATCCCAGTTTAAAAATTTACTGAATAACTAAAATTCATTTGCCGCTTTAATTACTTTTTCGATATCGTCTTCTGTATGAAAAAATGATATTGGCAAACTCAACGTGGTTCGGTGTATTTCCTCTGCGATGGGTGTTAATTGTTCATCCAAGATCCCTTTCATAGCTTGCTGTTTATTTGGAGCTATAGGATAATGAATTTCAGTCTTGACTCCTTTTTTAAGCAGGTGATCTCTTAACCTATCTCTTTCATCATGCCGTATATTATAAATATGATAAACATCATAATGATCCGGGTGCATACCAGGTTTTATGAATTCGCTTTTAAGGCCTTCGCTATATAATTCAGCTAATTTTCTTTTATGCTGCGTAAGTAAATCCAGTTGTCCCAATTTTACAATAAGAAAAGCTGCCTGCAATTCATCAAGTCGCGAATTGTATCCAACCAGCTCATTCTGATATTTTATTTTCGATCCATAATTGCGTAACATATTTACAATGTTATAAAGTTCGTTATCATTAGTTGTAATTGCACCTGCATCTCCTAAAGCTCCAAGATTCTTCGTGGGATAAAAACTAAAAGCGCCAAAATGACCAAAGTTGCCTGCTTTTACTCCCTTAAAAGAGGCACCATGAGATTGTGCGCAGTCTTCAATTACTTTTAATGAATACATATTAGCAATTGTCATTATTTTATCCATTTCACAAACCTTTCCATACAAATGAACAACTAAGATAGCTTTGGTGCGCGGCGATATTTTTTCTGCAATTTTATTTGCGTCAATATTATATGTTTGGATATCAGGTTCAACCAAGATTGGCTTTAATCCACTATGGACGATAGCAAGAATTGTGGCGATATAAGTATTAGAAGGAACAATAACTTCATCGCCGGGTTCGAATTGAAATGCCTTTAATGACAAGATCAAAGCATCAAGACCATTGGCAGTGCCGCAACAGAAACGAGTGTCGCAATACTTACTAAATTCGTATTCAAATTGTTTGACCTTTTCACCAAGAATATACCAGCCACTTTTTACAATCTGTTGAAATACGTTGCTGTACTCGTCAAAAAATTGTTGATTAGCTTTTCCGAGGTTTTCGTATTCTATCATTTGTTATATGGTTCAAATATATAATCATCCGGATCAAAAAAATCTGAAGCAAGAACCATTAAAATGGCATCCGTTGTAAAACGATCCATGGTATGCCAGTCTTTCGGCTCAAGGATCAGACACTTATTAGGCTTGTCTAAAAAAAATTCAGTTTCTATTTTCCCATCATTACAATAAATATGGCAGGAACCCTGTAAACAAATTGCCGCTTGATACACTGTTTTATGCCTGTGTCCTCCTCTCGTAGAATTATCAACCCCATATATATAAAAAATTCTCTTGAAGTTAAATGGAATTATTTTTTCGATCACAGTCAAATTTCCTCTTTTATCTGTAAAAGTTTTGAGATCTATCATATACGCCATAAATGATCTATTTAAAACAATCCAGCTTATAAAAATGATAATGCATTCTAAAATTATAATTTCTAGGTCTGAAGGGAGATGCTTTGCCATGCAAAATCATACTTCCAAAATCCCTTAAAAATTCAATAAAAACTTTTCCCTTAGTCGGAGTTATTGACTTTGCGCCGGTAACATTAAATGACACAGCCTGCTGCTTAAGTTCCTCTTCAATTTTCAAAAGACTTTTTACATAAGGAACGTAAAAAATTTCTTTGGTTGTTTTGCTTAACTCATAAACAGGGCCGCAAAAAGAAACGTATTCGTTGGTATAAAATCTTAAACCATGAAAATGATAAAAAATAACCGGGAACTCTTCCTTATTTATTTTATTCTTTAAATAAATTTTTTCTTTGTTGTTATAAAACTCATACTGTTGAACATTCCATGGAGCAACACCACCACCCAGATGTTGAAGAACGTGAACTCCGGCAAATCGTTTAGGCCAGTCGTCTAAATATTTTTGATCACCAAATTTACCGTCTTCCAATCGTGCATAACACCATTCAAGGCATCGTTCACGCCACCACTTAAGCGCTGTTAACCCATCTTCATTATTTTTAAAACACATGAACTGTACACAGTAAATGCCATGAGTATCTGATACATCATAATCTTTTGTGTACCTGTGTTCGCAAATTAGTATTGAATCAGAACCCATTTCATCCAAAAGTATTTTTGGATCTTGGTAAAAGATCATATCGGCATCCACATAGGTACAGGAGGATAAGTTGTATTTTTTCAAACAATATAAAATTACGGATGGTGTGCTCGTCCAGCAATATTCGGCAGCCGAACGATTGGGTTTAATTTTTAATAAAGCCTCATCCTCAAAGTCGCTCAAAGAAATCACAGTCAAGTTAGGCAAGTCTGCTTTCTTTAAATAGTCGTAACATTTCGTATCAAAAGCAACAACATATAGTTGAAAAACTGCAGAAACCTGTTGCAGAGAATTATATAAAGCTAGACCCCGTGAAAGATAATTGGAATCAAATAGTGTGCAGAGGTTAATCATTAATGTTGGTAAAAAGTTTATTGAATTGTCTTTTAAAAATAACCAGAGGCATCTTCCATTTTTCTGCATTAAGCTTTTTCAGAACAGCTTTTCTACAATCCTTAAAAACAGTATCCTGAAAATTGTTTAATGCAAAATCAGTAATTTCTAATGCAAAGCCATATTGTTTTTCCAGTAATGCAAAAATATATAATAGCAATATTTCTCTTTTGCCATTTAAAACAGGTTGTCGAAGGTATGTAACCTCTGCCCAACAAGGAGATCTTCTTATGATCTTTCTTAAAGAGAAAGAACTGAATTTGCCTTTATAATTTGGGTCTATTCTCTGTACTCCTTTGGGCTCCATAGAAGATAACCAAAATTTATGCTGATGCAAATATTCCATGACTGAATATATTTTATCTTCTCCACGATAAGCATCGATTATGCCCGGTTCAAATTCTGCCGCTAAAATATGATCAGATATCTTCGTCGGCAATGTTTTAAACAGTCTAAGATCCGTTCCTTGAGTATCAGTTTTAAACCAGTCGATATAATCAATTTTTATTTGCGACAAAGCCTGGATCAATGTAATGGCCGGCAATTGTATTTTTTTTTCAGTTGAAAAAAATGAACTGAAGATCCAGGGCTTCAGATTTACTGCATCAGGCTCTAACAAACTGGAGCAGAATGGAGAGTTTGTAAGATAAAAATCCGCTTTGTCTATAGGTTCTGCGGTTACTATCCTGTTAAATGTTATCAGTTTTTTATAGGCCTTATTATCCTGCTCTGAAATATTAAATTCTCTATCATCTGCATCAAATGCAATACAAATTGAATAAGGTGCGATCTGCTTCCATTTAGGATTGATCTCTCCTGAAGCTCCTATATCAATCAACACAGGCGGACGAGATCGAAAAAGCTCCATTTGTAATATCGATTCTATGATCTTCATTGTAACTATATAAGTTTTGCCAAAAACCCTTTGTATTGAATCGGTTTTCCGTCTAACACTATTTTTGCCTCATTTAAATGTTCACTTACTATAGTGTATTTATCAGCTATTGCTTCCTGTAATTTTCTATATGACAGAAACCAACATGGATACGAAGCAGGGTATATAGAAGGTGGCACTTTTTGAATAGTAATTCTATCTATTTCCTCGTAATTAAAAAAAGTATTATCAATAATTATATGAGGAATATTGTAATTCATCAATTCACTTATTAACTGGTATGGCTTTTCAATGTAAGGAAGTGTGCATGCTAGTATTAAAATATCAGGCTTCCCCTTTTTACTTAGACATTCATCTATAGAATAAAAGAATTGCAATGTTTGATCTTCGATACAATCTCTTCCTGTAGCAACGAAATTTTCCTGTTCAACAACATTCCATTCAACAAGGCGCAGATCATCAAGAAATTTCTTGTTTTGAAAATAAGAACTACCTAAAGAGCCACCAAAATCCAAAACTTTTAGTGAACCATTATTTTTTGTTGCAACCCACATCAGGGAAGCTAACAACGGCCAGGAATATTCAATTTCTTCGAATAATACTGAGTCACGTTCATAAACTGCTTCTCTGGTCCTCACTTTAATAGTTGCTTCTTTTATTTTTTGCAAAATATTGGAGTCGCTGTAACCTTTTGAATGTTGAATCGCTGTTTGCCAGTTACTATAATTCCCCTTCCATCCATATTTATTGCCTTTCCTAAGAAGACTGATCAATATTGGAGGTATGAACTGTTTGATACTCATTTTCTGACTTCAATATATTAAAATTAGTTATTGGAAGATGAAGCAAAAATTGTTTTGATCTTTCGTTTCAAACGATATAAAATTGATGGATGACTTATTGTCTTATAAAATCTCACAAAAGAATTGTAAGCAGAAATGTTTTGTTCAACATTGATCTTGTTTAATTTGATTGGTTTTTTGCTTAAAGTAACATCTAATTGAGTATCATAACCTGTATTGGTACCACTTCCATCACCTCCGGCATGATAGACAAGAGACTTACGGGGATACAAAGTATATTTATCATTAAGAAAAGCTGATGCATACCATCTTACAGCCCATGAATTATTTTTCCCTTCTGATTGATCTTTTAACATCTGTGTAAAAGGATAAGCATTGTTATAATCAAAAGCATTGGCCTGATCTGATTCAAGGATCTTTTTTAAAAGTAGATTTCCATCAGGCTCAAAAATATCCCAGCCCCGTTTCCATGTTCCCCATCCCAGGCAATCAGCCCCTTTCAAAAAAAAAGTTTCAGGTAACTTTTCCTTTACGGGGTATACATAACCATGAATGCTGATCACGCTATCGTCATTCTCATATAATTCAAGTCCTTCATTCATATATTCCAAAAAGTAAGGAGAGACAACAAGATCGTCTTCTAATACGATCACCTTTCCATATGTTGCAACAATCTCCGTCACCCCATCTATAATATTTTTACCCAAACCATAATTAAATTCTCGCTTTACAATAGTAACAGATTGAAATTGAGTGATAGTACTCAGATATTCCCTCACTTGCTCAACCTTTAGTTTGTCTTCTTCTTTTTTAGGCGCATCAGAAAATACAAAAAGATCACTTTGGCCTGCTTCCTTATTCTTCAGTAAGGACTCAATATTCCTTTTTATATGATTGGGGCGATTATAAGAAAATAATATAACTGGTGCCAACTTCATAAGTTATGGTTTCTGGAAAATACTTGTTCGTGAAAAGTTATAACTATATGGAACAGGCCCAAAAAAAATCCATGTTCCCCAGCTACTTAAATCAAAACCAGACAAATAATATTTTCTTTCAGAATTATCAACGACAAGATAACCTCCTCTCTTTATTTTTTTTAAAGAATGTAAAATACAGGATGGTCGTGCCCGACCATCAACCACTATTAAATCGAACATTTCGTCTGGAAAATTATCAATCGTTTTTGCATAAGTTTCAAAACTTTTTCCATTATAACTTTGATCTCCTGAAATATAATCAGACGCGATTTGAAATTGTTTTTTTCCAAAATCAGGAATGCTACTTGGCTCACTTAATACGTAATCTACATTTGTTATTTTCTTTTCTTTTAGCACCATCTTAATTTTTTCAAACCACGATCTGTCATGCTCAACAGAAGTGATATGTTTTACACGTGATGCCCAAAAAAAAGTTGATCCACCAGAGCCATATTCAAAAATGTTCATTCGGGAATGGGATATTTTTTTAAGAAAATCAATTGCAGAAAAAGTGATCCAGGGAACTTCGTCAGTAATAGAATTTCTATTCGGAGCCATGTATCTGCGCCATTCAGGAAAATACTTCATTAAAGAAAATATGCTCGCCACATTGGAGTGCTTGAAAATCGTTTTTATAGATCTTTTCAAATAAATCAAACTATCATTTCTTTTCTCCATACTACACTAATTGCAATACTATACATGGGTGTTTAACCGCAAATATTTCTTTTTAAGCATTTTTATAATAAAATAATAAAGCCCCAGGTAAATAATATTAGAAATTAAAGATACAGTCACTGCGCCGTAAACTTTGTAACGGGGTATAAGCAAAAGGCTTAAGCCTACACTTATAATACAAAGAATCAAACCAGTTATTGAGGCTATATGGGTTCGTTCAAAATAGATCAGGTAATTAGTGTGGAGGGATACAAGTGATGAGATAATTTGAGAAATAAGGAGCAATGGAAGAATACCAATCGTCTCACTGTATTTTGACTGTATTATACCCAACTTTAATATGATTTTAAAACCAACAACGATTATAACTGATAAAATCAGGAAGCCGATCACAAGCCTGTGCATCAGTTTATTAGTGGTTTCAATATTTTTTTGAATATCTTTTTCTTTAAGAAACAATGGAAGCCATGCGTTTTGTAACGATGCGAATATTAAGGGAATGGCACTGGCTAGAGAAACTGCGAGGTAGTAATATGACAAGTCTTTAAAGGAACTGTATTTTTCAAGAAAAAATTTATCGCTAAAATTGATCCCAATACCAAATAATGCGGATACCATAACTGGCAAGCCAAGCTTTAGACCCGTTATAGCCGCTTTTTTATTAAACTTGAACCATACTTCTTTAATGTAGTAATAATAAAAAAAGACAAAGAGAATGAGTTCAATGATATAGGTCGTCTGCAAACGAATTCTTACGCTATCTATATTGCGAAAAAGATAAAGAAAAAAAACAGTACCTACATTGATAAAAATGATCCGAAAAATATTATATCTCTTAAGATGTTTTAGTTTTTCGCTGGTAAAAAAAAATGAAGTTAACATAAAGCTGAATACGGAAACAATTATGGCTATTAAAACAGCTCCGCGATATTCTTTATAATCAACGGGGTTCTTAAAAAGAATTTTTATCAGTTCATAGTCCCACCCAAAAAAATAGACAGGAAAAATTATAGATGCTAACATAATCACTAATAGCAGGGAGATCGTGAAAAGTAGTTTACCTCTTTTTTCAGCATCCTGGTAATCATGATAAAATTTGCTAAGCGGTATGTAGAGACCAAAATTCAATACAATTGAAAAAGTCATGATAATGGATAATAAGTATCCATACAGGCCATACTCTTCCTGTGTCATTAATCTCAAATAAACAGGGAGCAAAATTAGCCCTGAAACCTTTACAAGTATGTCAATACTTAGTACAGTAAACAATCTTTTAAAAAGTATATTCTTTTTATACCTTTCAATTCTTGCTTTTACATTACTTACTAGGTTCATGTACTCTACCAGGTTTTTTCCTATTCGGGAATTACACTTATTTACCGCTAATTTTCTTCTCAGCTTCATAAAGCGAACCCAAGATAAAGCCAGCAATAAGCCCCATACCTCCAAATAACAATAGATATATGAGTAACGAAGGAGTTTGAGGGGAAGAAGGAACTTTAAACCCATCTACAACTGAAATAGCAGTTCCATCAACATTTAGCAAATTTAAAATTGATGCTTTCTGGTTAACCAGGTTATTTGAATGGATATAAATATCTGTAGGATTAAATGCATTGTTATAAAATGTTGCTGAGATCCGGGATGAAGCAAGAAAACGAGTGTACTCATCTTTAAGTGAATCCAATTTCGAAAGCTCCCTATCTATAAACGAAATTTTTTCGATGTTACTTTTATTCTGTTGTTCTTTTAGCCTTTTGATGTAAGGGCTATTATTCATGTAATTGATAATAGCATTTTGCAAATTGTCGGATGCTTCATTGCTTTTTAATTCGACAATGATTTTAAATGGTTGCCTGATTTTTGAGGAAGTATCTTCTCTTAAGGGCTCATCATTGATATTTGTAGCATCTATAGATAGGATATTACTGGCCAATTCAACAGGAAGTTTTAACTCTTCTGCTAATTGTTGTTTGGATCCCGGGGTAGTCAATTTATCTAATTGATCGAGAATTTCTGCATAAGTTTTTTTTGTGAGTTCACTATATATAACAACCATCGAAGCCTTGTAAAAAGACGGTTTTGTGGTATAATAAACGTATCCTGAAATGAGCCCTATAAGAAGTCCACATAAAAGCAGAAGTTTACTTTTATTCGCAACCAAAACAAAAAATGAAAAGACCCAAAAAAAAAGACCTAATATTTGTTTTATAATGTTTTTAATACCCGGAACGTAGATCTGATCCTCGTGGTTAATATTTCGTTCTGACATAAATAATGGAGGTATCTTTTAGAAATGAATTATACATGGTGTTATCAGGAATTCCGCGCTGCAATATTAAACAAATATATTTACACTGATTAACTGTCTTATTTCCTGATTTTAAGTTTATAAATAAGATATTTTATTTTCCTATCTGACGAATTATAGCTCATCTTTGAAGCAAAAAAATAAAAAGGAGTGCAAGCTTTCAATTCAAAATATTCTGATTACATCTTTTTTCCAATACTAGTTCTTTTTACAGCTTCCATTTCATTTCCAATAGCCTATAATAGCATTTTTTCGATATTGCTATTTATTGTATTTCTTTTTGAACTCAGAAGAATGAAAAATAATATCTCCTTATATTTTTCAAACAAACAGCAGAAATGTCTTATTACTGATCATTTTTCTCGCCTTGCTTTTTAGTATTTTTTATTCGGAAGATAAAAAAGCAGCCATGAAAGGGATCTTAACAGCTTTGCCCTTATTGTCAATTCCCCTTGCAATGACGACGGTGAACAATTTACCGTCCTGGCAAATTAATATTCTTAAAAAAGTATTTGTCGTCTCTTGCTTAATTACTTCACTGATCTATTTTGTTCAAACCGGTATTCGTATCGGCCTGTTTGATGGTTCTTATAGATTTAAACCGCTCTCTTCAGCTTATCATTCTTCCTATCTTGTATACAATTTAACTTATCATCAACTCACTCCCAGCATTCATGCTGTTTTCTTTTCGCTATATATAGCCTTTGCAGTTCTTATTTTATTATTCGACACGGAATGGAAAAACGTCCTGCCAGTTAAGATTCTGCAGGTACTAATTATCGTTTATTTCCTGCTTTATTTAATAATGCTGACATCAGCTATGAATTTCGCTCTTTACAGTTTCACTATCGCAAGTGTTTTTTTTAGATCCTCCTTTAAAAAACTATTTCATTACATTTTATTCTTCGGACTTATTATTGCAGGTACAGCAATAACAGATTACTTATTAATAGTAAAATATATTGGACCCGATATTGGCGATATCATTTACCGATTTGATTCTCCTTCAATAAATCAAAAAATTATAATTTCATACGTGATCGTTATTATAGCAGGTGCTGCTGCTATAATCATTAAGCTTAGCGCCAAAAAAAATTATAAAACGATCCTTTTTATTTCCTTTTTGATCGCCACACTGGCAGGCTTACTTTATTTAAAAAAATCAATTGATAAAAATAGCAGTGATTGGAAATTAAATAATATTTCTGTCAGGGCTAGTTATGGTTCTGAAGCTATCCGGATAATAAAAAAACATCCTTTTTTGGGTGTAGGGATCGGAGACAAAAAATATAACTTGATTGAACGAAATATAGAATTCGGAGACAAACGATATGTTGAATTCGGAGCCAGTACAAAACCTGATGACATCTTCAATACCCATAACCAATTTCTCGATTTCTGGATTGCCGCAGGAATTCTTCCCGTTATTTGTTTGATCCTTTTTTTTATAGATCAATTTTCAAAAGCTTTGCGTTATAAAAACATTCTATACCTCGGACTCCTTTATTGCTTTTGTTTATTTTGCTTTACCGATGTGGCTATGATGGTACAAAGAGGCCAGATATTTTTCTTGTTCTTTATTTGTCTTTTAGAAATGGAATCCAGAAAAAAGATGTTATCCTCCTCGCTGACGCGAGTGAAAAATTCTCCGCTCCGCAGAATAAATATATTTCCTTTCATAAACAAAAAGCCACAATAATAATTGCGGCTCTTCAGTGCGGTGAGGGAGGGATTCGAACCCTCGGTACATCTTTAAGGACGTACGACGGTTTAGCAAACCGTTGATTTCAGCCACTCATCCACCTCACCCTGAGAAAATGACTGAATTGATACTCTTAGTTAGGAACGCCCCGATTAAAATCGAGGCGATCCTTTTTTAGGTCGGGAAGACAGGATTCGAACCTGCGACCCCCTGGTCCCAAACCAGGTGCGCTACCGGCCTGCGCTACTTCCCGATTCCCCTTTTTAAAGGGGTGGCAAAAATAAAGATTAATTCCTTTACGAAAGGCTTTATTCTGTTTTTTATAGAATAAAAAATCCCCAACTTGTAGTTGAGGACTTTTTAAATACATTTTTAAATCCAAAGTGGATCACATTGCCGCTAATTGTACTTTTTGCTGAAGCTCAAGTACGTTTTCGCGGAATACGCCATCGGTATCCATCAGGTCTTTCACCGTCTGGCAGGAATGAATTACAGTAGTATGGTCGCGACCCCCAAAATGTTCTCCGATCGTTTTTAAAGAGTTTTTAGTAAATGCTTTGGCTAGATACATAGTGATC
>VBAS01000195.1 GCA_005882975.1 Bacteroidota bacterium
ATCGATCGTCCATTCGTTTGCATCCGCATAATTCTGATTCAGGATTTGCAGGTCGTTTGCCCGGATAACAATACTGCCACTGCTGCCTTCGGGATACATATTCATGATCTCGTTTGGATTGCTGGTGCACATCCATGGAAATAAAACAAAACTGTAGATGTATCGATAGACAAGGTTGATCCTGGTTTTTGTTTCTTCGGGATCACGATCTTTTACCGGGACAAATTTCACATCATCTGCAAAAGATGATTTGGCAAATTCTCCGGACCATCCCGCATCACCACCTATAGGCTGGGGATAGATCTGCCGAATGAGATCATTCATTGCATTCAGTCGTCTCATCGCTTCATCATGATAATCGGGTGCATTAACAGGCTCATGGATCAGCCATTTGCCTTTATAATTATTGGTGAATTCGTCATTACACGGAACAGAAATTTTTACTTTGGGAAAATGGGTATTCTGTGCTGATGCTTGAAGTGAGAAAAGAAAAAGGATGATGAGTTGCTTTTTCATTTAATATTTCCTTATAAATGATCGTCTTTACTTTTTCATAAATGAACTTTAATCAATACCGACAATTTTGAATATTGAATTTTAATCAATTCCGAAACACCATGCGATTAAAGTGCTGTTAGCGGCAGCCATATTTTTTTCCACGAATGCATATTCACCACCTGCAGAAATGCCACCAGTTATTGTAATTCTGTATGTATATGTATCTATCTGAACAAAATTAATATTAACTTTTGTTGCTGAAATAACACCAGTAGCATCTAATAAAAGGCTTCTGTTTTTTCTATCTGCATTGAGCTTGTATAAGCCGATCGCATCGGTAGGTGTTTCCGTTGTTCCTGGAACACGACGAATCAAAAATTCCGATGCTCCCGTTTTTAAACGAACGGCCGATTTTGCGCCATCAATATTTAGTACAGGTATTGCTGTTTTACTTTTTGGAACTTGATAAACAGCAGATGATTTGTCCAGATTTATCTCGGGCATACCTGTTGAACCGGCTGCTGCAAAACTGTATTCAAAATAAGGGAAGGCAGATTTAATATCAGTTTTTTTTAAAGACACAATAAAAGAAGAAAGAAACACAATTATTATGGCGGCGAAGAGATTTTGTTTCATGTCAGAAGTTTTAAAAGTTATTAATGGAGGTTAAAATGAAAATGCTTTAGATATATCATCAATGGGTTTAATTTCTATTTGTCAGCCTTAGTGTATTTTTTATGCTTTATTTTAATTATCAATCCCGAAAGTCCAGACCGTTATATTTCCATCTGCGGTTTTTGTAGACATATCAACAAACGCATACTCACCTGGAATAAGGGCTTGTGTCGGAGATATTTTTGTGTATGTCCGTGTCTCGGTGGGAGTAAAGTTTACGGCTATTAATGCTCCATTCGTTGTGCCATCAGTATTTATTGTAAAACTGCGGTTTGTTTTTCCTGAGCTCAATTTATATAAAGTAATATAATCATTCACATTACCTAATGTGTTTTGGCTGTTCAAAGCGGATTGAAAAGCAGCATTGTTGATCTTTATTCTTATCGTGGATGTTGCATTGCTGATAGTATAGGAAGAAGAAGTCGTGGATGTTTTACCTTTTGTCTGAATCACTGCAGTTGATTTTTCTAATGCGACATTTGCAATTCCACTTTTAGGATCAATTGCCCAAATCGTGTAGGAAAAAGATTTTGTAATAAAAGAACATGCTATTGCCAAAGTAATAGCGAGAAGAATTTTCTGTTTCATGTTTATTAGTTTAAGAGGTATAAAATTTATTTATCAATCATTGCCTGTAATTTTTCAATGACGAAATTTTCTTCAACTGCTTTTCTTAAATCAATACCTCATTTATATCTGTCTCCATTGCCGAAGCTTGAATGGAGAAAAGAAGAAGGATGATGAGTTGTTTTTTCATAAAGAATTTATTTAATACTAATACCGCTAAAAGCACCTTTTCCTGTAATGGATCCCTGTCCTGTTATAATACTCATTCTGCCTTCAAGAGATCCGAGATTTGCCGAAGGTGAAATGTCAAGATTCAAATCACCGGATACACCAGCCTTAACCCCAACCTTTCCCGATACAAAAACATCCTGAATATTCCCATTCATAAATTGAATACCCACAGAGCCGCTAACTGAAGCTCCCAATTCAATTGGTCCGTAATTCTGCTTATCGCTTCCGATTTTAGCCACAATTTCAACAGTACCTTTATTTGTTCCATTGGCAAGATTTTCTTCAATTGAACCCTTAACATAAATAACGTCAAAGCTTGTTGTCATTTTATTGCATTCAACCTTTATGCTGAAATATTTCGAAAAGTCGAGTTTTTTATATTTGATCGATAGCTCTGTTTTATATTGACAGTTCACTGAATCAAAATCCGGTAATGTTTTACCCACATGTTTTTGAATTTCCGCGGGAATACAGCCTACTTCAAATTCACAGTGCAAATTTCCAAGAGAGTTCAAAAATGCTTGCTTGATTTTTATGATCAGCATTTCATAAAGTGATCTGTCCTGTGTTCCATATAAGGCATAGGTTGCTTCCGCATTGAGTTTTTGTTTTTCTAATGATAGCAGTTCAGCATTATGCTGTTGCCAAAGCATATTTGATTTTGAGACAAAATTTGTTGCGATAGATTTCTTTGCTTCACAATCTGCATTATTGCCTAAGGCACTGTAGGCTTCGTTCATATCTTCTCTCCATTTTTCAACGGAGTCTCTTGCAGCATCCATTTTTTTTGAAAGTTCTCCAAATCTGTCTGTGTACCATTCGTTCAGAAGTTGTAATTTCCGGTACGAGGTTTTATATACCGCGTTGTCATACGGTTTTAAGATTTTTGGATTTGCCAGCAAGAGATCTTGATAAGCCTTTAGTTCTTTTTCTTTTGTTCTTTCTTCTTCCTTAAGTTTTTCCAATACATCTCCTGCTTGCTGACGAAAATCATCCCACTCCATCCTGCTTGTTTGGGATGTGGCTCCTCCCTCAATAGGATAATCTGGTATTGTAAACATAAATTTTTCTATCCCTAAAGGTTCAGCTTTAGCAGGATACCGGAATTGAATATCATCGTATTCCAATTTGCCCTGCAATTCCTTCAACTTCGCTTCTTTTTCTGGTGTATAGTCTTCCCTGATCGACCGCTTGATTGATTCAATGGCTTCAGTAATATTCCCTTCCACTTGCTGTATCTTGCACATCGTTTCATTCGCCTCAGGATGCTTTCCAAAACCAAGTAAAGCATTAGCAAGATATTTTTTTGCTTTTGTTAGTTCTCCAAGACCAAACCAGGCCTGTCCCATGTTGTTTAATATTGTTGTATTACCTGGAAATTTTACCTCAAGATTTTGAAGTATAGGTATTGCCAGATGTTCGCCACCAACCATTGAAAGCATACTTGCATAATTGGAAAGGTTATCAGTGTTTGACATATCATCTAAACATGCCTTGCCCAGAATCCAGATCGCCATATCGCTGGAACCTGCCAGCCAGCATTGTATTGCAGCAATTCCTGAAGCATCAGAAGATTTTTTGTCTATATTGATTTTATTGTATAACTCTTTTGCATATTTTTTTTGAGTAGTGGGCAGCATTTTATCAATGGAAACAAAAGTCTTTTGGACAAATACGGAAAGCTTTGTATCAATAAGTGGTTCTTTTGGCAAGGCATTTATCCTTAGGCTGTCTATTTTGTGAACTCCTTTTGTAGTGTCTTGTGCAACTGCGGCCTGAATAGTTTTATCGGAAAAATTTGAAATATTCTTGTTAAGGCCACCCATCATGATCACCTGTTTTTTAAGCAGGGCAAGCTGGTCTTCCAAACCTTTAATTGTTTCACTGTCCTCTTTATTTTTCTTCGCCTCTTCTATTTGCTTTTCCAGATTAGTGATCTGTTGGTTCAATTCTTTAATGGCTTGCTTCATCTGGTTCTGAATGTCCTGTTTCGAAGGAGTTTGTGCAAAAGCAGATTGAAAGGCAAAAAATAAAAATAAAAAGATGACGTAGCGCATGTATGATATTTCGGATTTTAGATTTTTATAAATTCAACTCTACGATTATTTGCTTTACCCGCAGGAGTAGTATTGTTATCTATTGGTTCACTTTCACCTTTGCCATCAGTTTCCATTCTGCTTGCATCAATTCCGAATTCTTTTGTCAGCATATCTTTCACTGCATCCGCTCTTCTTTTTGAAAGATCAAGATTGCTTACATCGTTTCCATCTGCATCCGTATGCCCAACAATTTTTACTTTCAAATCTGAAATTTCTTTCAGCACATTCGCCATTTC
>VBAS01000196.1 GCA_005882975.1 Bacteroidota bacterium
TGTTGCATGGCATCCAAAATCTTCTACAGAAAATGAACGCCACACGGTAGTGTATAAATTGAATGGTAAGGAATTGCTTATTAAACAAATTGCCGGAGCATTGGCAAAGCGAATTGTAAATTATTTACAAGCCGGTCAGCAAGTAAAACAAACCGAAGAAATGGGTTTTATAAAATTCGGTTCAAGGGTTGATCTTTTATTACCTATATCTGCAAAAGTCCAGGTAAAGATCAATGACATGGCCAAAGGAGGTGTGACAGTTGTGGCCTTATGGTAATATGCTATGCGCCAATTTGCAAATGTGCTAATTGTCAAAATCTGTGTAACCCCAAAGTTCATTAGTAAATTTGCAGATCAAAATATCTTTTCCAATTCTTTTAGTGACCTTACAACATAAGTTGGTTTAATATCTATCGGAATGTTCAAGTGATTAATAAACACCTGGTCAATACCAGCATTCATAGCCCCTATAATATCAACCTCAATGCTATCACCCAACATTATGCTTTCTGCAGGATTGGCTCCGGTCTTTTCAAAAGCATAGTCAAAGATTTCTTTATTGGGTTTAAGGCTGCTGCTTCCTTCAGAGGTAATAACTTCTTTAAAATATTTACCGAGTCCGGAATATTTCAATTTGCTGTGTTGTGTTCTTTCAAAACCATTTGTGATCAAATGAAGCACATAGTTTTTATTGGTTAAATATTCCAAAATCTCAGTAGCATAAGGAAAAAGAATAGTTCGTGTAGGTAAAAGATCAAGAAACTGGTCACTCATATTCTTGGCCAATGTCTCATCAGCAATTTTGAAGTCAAGCAAAGCCAATCGCATTCGCTTTACTCTTAATTCCTCCTGTTTTATAAAACCATTTCTATATCGCTCCCAAAGTTTTTCATTATGTGCCAGGTAGTTCTTATGAAAAAGATCAAAATCGTGAATGCCCCTTTGTTCTAATTGTAAGGTATTGTAAAGTTCCAGCAGTGTTACTCTTGCATTTGCCTCAAAATCCCATAGAGTATGGTCAAGATCGAAAAATAGATGACGATATTTGATTTCGGATTGCAGATTGGGGATTTTAGATTTGCAAATAAACCGAAATAATTAATAGTAAAGTATAATGACCGTATTAATAACAGGGGCATCAAGGGGAATTGGAAACGCAATAGCGGAAATTTTTGCTGCAAATAAGTATGATATTTTTTTAAGTAGTCGAAGTGAGGTGGCTTTATATAAAGCAATGGAAGAATTGCAAACTAAATATCCTTCTGTTTCAATCAAAGCAAAAGCCTTTGATCTATCCGATAAACAACAGGCAAAGGAACTTGGGAATTGGTGTTTGAAAAATACGGTTCCTGACATAGTCATTAATAATGCAGGTTTGTTTGAACCAGGTAGTGTGCATAATGAACCGGAAGGATTGTTGGAAAGCCAGCTTGCCATTAATCTTTACAGCGCTTATCATTTAACACGAACTCTTTTGCCTAAAATGATGGAACGCAGATCAGGTCATATTTTCAATATGTGTTCAATTGCATCACTTCACGCATATCATAATGGCGGAGCATATAGTATCAGCAAATATGCTATGCATGGATTTAGCAAAAATCTGCGGGAAGAAATGAAACCATACAATATAAAAGTCACCGCCATTCATCCCGGCGCTGTACTCACTGATTCCTGGGGTGATTATGATAATTCTTCCAATCGTATAATGGAAGCAGAGGATATTGCTAAAATGGTTTTTGCAGCATCACAGCTTTCACCCGCTGCTTGTGTTGAAGATATTGTGATGAGACCTCAATTAGGTGACCTGTAATTGAAATCACTCTCTGAGGTTGGCATTTGGGATTTGTCTTTTGGAATTTACTCCGAGTATTTATAACCGACGCCTCGAACAGAATGAAAATATTTTGGGTTGCGGCTGTCTTCTTCAAAATATTTTCTGAAGTTAAGAATGAAATTATCGATCGTCCTGGTTGTTGGATAAACATTATAACCCCAAACAACCTGTAGGATCTTCTCTCTTGGTACTACTTCGTTTTTATTTTCAATAAGTAATTTCAAAAGCATTCCTTCTTTCTTACTTAATTGGATCTTTTCACCCCGGGAGGTTGTTGCTTCCTGTGCTTTGAAATCAATATTGTTATTTCCGAATGCATAAGTATTACCGATAGTTTCCTTATCCAGGATCTTTTTATTTTTTTCAATAAGCTTTTGCACTCTCAATAATAATTCCTCAAGGTTAAATGGCTTGGTCATATAATCATCGGCGCCTTTCTTAAGCCCAAGTACTTTATCTGCGCTGCTGTTCTTAGCGCTGAGAATTAAAATTGGCACTTCATTATTTGCAAGGCGGATGGTTTCAGTAACATTTATTCCATCCATTTCAGGAAGCATAATATCTAATATGATAAGATCGAAATATTCTGCTTGCACAGCTTTTACGGCATTGCTACCATCATATGCGGAGGAAACTTCATAGCCTTCTAATTCAAGATTTAACTTAAGTGCATCATGAAGATTTTCTTCATCTTCAACCAATAATATCGAAGCCTTTGTATTTTCCTTGCTCATGACTATGTATGAAAATGGATGGCGAAATTAGTGCCGGAGGGTATATTGTTTGTCACCGAAATGTCGGCATTGTGATCCCCGGCGATCTTGTTGCAAAGATAAAGCCCCAATCCAGTGCCCTTGGTTTTCCGGGTAGATTCATTTCCTGTCCGGTAAAATTTGTCAAATATTTTTGATTTTTCTGTATCGGCGATCCCAATACCTTCATCAATTATATTCATGAGCACATCCGTTCCTGATCTATTTAGTTTGCAAATGATCGGCTTTTCTTTTGGAGAATATTTAACCGCATTCTCAATAAGATTGCTGATCAGCAACTGGAGTAAAAGTGGATCACCGGCTATTTCAATTTCCGGTTCTATGTTTTCAATAAAGTTCCTTTCAGGATAACGGGTTTTAGCTTCTCTTATACAATCTTTAAACAAAGAGGAGAAGTCAAGCTCTTCTTTTGAAAAAGTATAACCGCCGCCTTCCAATTGTGAGGAAACAAGAATGTTGTTTATTAATGTATCCAGTCTTGATGTTTCCTGCAATGTCATTCGGATCAGTTTTTTTTGCTTCTCCGCATCAAGTTGGTATTTCTGCAATGTTTCGAGGTTAAGCATGGCAACCGAAATGGGAGTTTTTAATTCATGGGTGATCGCCATCATAAAATTCTGCTGTTGCAGTTGCACTCTGAATTGCTTGCTTGTGGACCGGTAAACAAAGAAAGCCCCGACGAATATTAAAATTAAAAAAGTAACACCCTCGGCAATATATTTTTCTGTATTCCTTTTTGAATCCTTCTCAATTTTGAAATTTCCTTCTGCGAATTTTTTTGGATCAAGAGTTGCTTTTTGAGAGTTAAGCTCACTTAAGCGGAGATCAGTTAAATTTTGATTTTGTCTTTCCAGTGATACAAACCACCATACAAGAGCGGCGACGATATATAAAAGCAATAACCAGTAAACAACGATGATATATCTGAATCTTTTTCCTGCTGATCTTGGCATAAAGAAAGTTATTTAACTTTTTCAACCCTAACGCCAACATTCAACACTTCTTTTAAGGGGTCTTCCCGCATGATATTTTCAAGAATGAATTTATAATTTCCTGCTTTTAATTTTCCGGCATCAGGAGCCAATTTGATCCTGTGCTCATAAATATCATCCATGCCGGTGGCAAGCCAGCCTTTTTCATTCGTTGCTAATTGGAATTCCCTTGCTTCTTTATGCAATGTATCATTGGGTGGTTGATAATAATAGTTTACCCAGATATTATTGTAGTTATATTTTTCAGTATGTCTTATTACAAAAAAAACCTGGTAAAGAGCAGTTGTATCAGTAATAGTGTAAAATTGAATTCAGGTTTGTTTGTGCTTTTCCATTCATGAGAAGGTAATGAAACAGTTTTCTCATAAAGATCAACAGTAGTGCAGGTTGAAAGGCACAAAGCACAGGGGACAAGAAAGAAGATCGATCTTATTAATACGTTCATCTAACAAAGATATATGTAGAACTTGTATCTTGAATCTTGTTACTTGAGCCTTTACAGTACATTTAATATTTGCTCTTTTGCTTTTTCCAGTTCATCTTTCATCATCACAACGCATTTTTGAATGGATGAATCGTACGCTTTGGCGCCGGTAGTATTTATTTCCCTGCCTATTTCCTGTAAAATAAAAGACAGCTTCTTTCCCTTTGACTCTTCTGCTTCGGCGAGCACCACTCTGAAGTAATCACAATGGTTTCTTAAACGAACCATTTCTTCACTTATATCGATTTTTTCAATGTAATAGATCAATTCCTGTTCAAGCCTGTTCTTATCATAGTTCTCTTTGCCTGCAAATTCTTCCATCAGTTTGGTTATGTCATCCCGGATGATCTGTTTGCGATTCGGTTCCAGTTTTTGCACTTCTTCTAATTGTGCAAGTATATTATGAACCCGGCATAACAGATCTTTTTCAAGAGATTTACCTTCATCATCACGATGAATATTCAGATCATCAATGGCTACATGGATCACTTTTTGAAACGCTTTCCATTCTTCATCCGTCAGGGTTTCACCGGTAGGTGTAATAACCTCGGGTAATTTTACCAGTGTACTTAATATATTAGACGGATCAAGATTTAATTCTTTTGACAGATCTGCAAGAGGCTGATAATAGGCTTTTGCTAATTCAATATTGATGGAAACAGGTTTTGCATTGCCTGTTTCTTTTAAACTGATAGTACAATCCACACTGCCACGACCAAGCTGGGAAGAAAGAATGCGGCGAATGTCAAATTCAAATGGTTTTAAAAAAGCCGGAAGCTTTAGTTGCAGTTCAAACTGTTTGCCATTGAGAGATTTTATGTCAACAAGAAATGTTTTGCCACCAACAGATCTTTCAGCTCTACCAAAGCCGGTCATCGATTTCAGCATGTAAATTTTTTTTGAGTGAAGTAAAGATATTGGAAAAAGTTGACCGATGAAGCGTTAATAAAGGACCTGCCTTGTAATGTATTCTTTCAATAGAAATGCTTATTGCAATGATATAATGTTCTATAAAAAAATCTCCCCCGAAGATTCGGGGGAGAAATATGTGGATGGGTTAGTAAGTACCGGGAAATAAATTTCCCTTCACAATATTAATAACATTTTTTTCTAACTAAAAAAAATTTTGAAGAATTTTTATTAACATTTGGTTTTTACTTGTGGATAATAGAACAAATAATGAATAAATGAAGTATAAAATGAAATTAAACACATCATCTCCTCTTTTTGCTTCATCATTTGGATTTATAAAATCTCTTCACTCATATCTAAAAAAGAAAGTGCATTGATCCGTTTGATAATTATCGATCATGCTATGCATTGCAAAGCTGTTTACCTTTGAACAAATTCAAACATTATGCGATTGGATAAACCAGTTCCCGTAAAATGGATCGCTGATTTCATTGGAGCCGGGATCGCCGGAAATACAGATGCCTCTGCAACCGGGATCAATGAAATTCATAAAGTGGAAAAAGGGGATATTGTTTTTGTTGATCATCCGAAATATTATGATACCTGTATCAATTCAGCTGCCACGGTCATTATCATTAATAAGAAAACAGAATATCCTGATGGCAAAACATTGCTAATTGTTAGTGATCCATTTGAGGCATACTTAAAACTGGTAAATCATTTTCGTCCATTTAACCCTTCATCAAAAAATATCAGTGATTCTGCTTCAATAGGCAAAAACACAGTTATAATGCCTAATGCTTTTATTGGTAACAATGTAATTATCGGCGATGATTGCATTATTCATCCAAATGTTACCATTTTAGATCATTGTGTGATAGGCAATAACGTTATTATACAAGCCGGTACTGTTATTGGCAGCGATGCATTTTATTATAATAAAAAAACCAATCGTGACATTCATTATAAAAAAATGAACAGTTGCGGAAGAGCAGTGATCGAAGATTTTGTAGAGATAGGAGCTAATTGCACTATTGATCGTGGGGTAAGCGGCGATACGGTGATCGGTGCAGGAACAAAGATCGATAACCTTGTACATATTGGTCATGATACTGAGGTTGGCAAAAATTGCTTGTTTGCAGGACAAGTTGGTATTGCTGGTGCTACAAAAATTGAAGACAATGTAATTCTCTGGGGACAAGTGGGAGTTAGTAAGACGCTTACAATTGGCAAAGGCGCCACAGTATATGCTCAAAGTGGTGTCAAAGATTCAATTGATGGTGGCAAAGTTTATTTTGGCTCTCCGGTTGAAGATGCAAGAGAAAAAATGAAAGAGCTTGTCTGGATAAAACGCATACCACAGCTTTGGGAAAAAGTAATGGGAAAGAAGGCTGAAAGTTAATTATCCGGCTTATAATCATTCGGTACCTGGTCTGCAATATTTTTCCAACTCCAGTAACCAAAATTTATCCAATCTTTTTGATCGTAATAATAACCGTTTTGCTTTATGGTTATAACGTCCAGCATATCTACATAAGATATCTGCATGCCGATATTCATTGGTAATTTATATTTCTTCAAATATTCATTCTCGGGAGTTCTCTTAGTATAAGTGATGCTGATCCTTCTTGGAAAATAAATATCGATTTCGTTCACGCTATCTGCTGGTGTGTACCATGTTGTGTCGTAAGGGTCCGTGATCTTATTGAATTTTTTATCATACATTTCATCGAGCATGTCTATTACAAAACCACTTTGCGTTAAAGAACTGTCATAATAACTATGCATAAAATGAAGCCTGCTGCCGAAATAAGCTTTTTGCCTGTTCTTTTTCCAAAGGTTAATACTGTCTTCAGTTGATGAACGTTCTTCGTAAAAGCTCAAACCCGTGTAACTGCATATGTCTGTTTTGTACATAAAAAGAAAAGAGTCAAGATTGTAACGAAGATTGTAACCAAGCGCATTATTAAAAATGATCAATGGTGAATCTGCCAACACTTTTAATTTTTCTGATTTCCTGAAATAATAAAACTTTAATACTTCGGGATTCACCAGGAAACATTGTGAAGAGAAAGGAGTAGTACCTATGAAATTTTCAAGAAAGAATTTGCCATATTTTGTCCAGCCATCTTTTACTTCGTTGCTGCTTCGTATCACCACTTCTTCAATACTTTTTTCTTCTTTTACCATTTCTATTGCCAGGTCATTGGTTTTCATCTCGGGGCTAATGCGTATCATTCTTGATCTGTAACCTGTATAAGTGATCACAAGATCATAACCACCTTCTTTTAAGCTTAAATTAAATAATCCTTCCTTATTAGTAGCAGTACCCTGTGTCGTATTTTGACAAAAGACTGAAGCAAATGCCAACGGCTCTCTGGATGCCGAATCGATCACCTTTCCGGAAACTGTAAAATTTGATTGGCTAAAACCTGAAACAAAAGAGAAACTCAAAAGAGCAAAAAGGAATATTTTTTTCATAGAATAAACAATTGCTCAATAAAGATAATGCAGTTATGGTTTTAGTTGCATATGGATTACTGCATCTGCGTAGTTTTTGCAGGCTTTTGTGATGCAGGTCTCTAAAGCCATAAAGGAAAACTCCGGCAATGCTTTTAGTATTTTATCGTTTTGCCAGTAAGTTTTGCTTAAAGCGATCCTTGCTGTTTCTTTTGTAAGCAATGGCTTGGCATTTTTCAAAAG
>VBAS01000197.1:0-6030 GCA_005882975.1 Bacteroidota bacterium
GCAAAACCCTGGAAGAAGTAGTTGTTACCGATCAGCGTGATAGAAGAGAAGCAGGGTTGATAAAACCAAACCCAAAATCAATTGTCTCTTCTTCATTTTCATTTAATAAAAAGTTCTTTTGTTGAGGTTTGAAACCAGTATAGCTAAATACAAGTGCAAATGCACGGTCGGGAGTTACTTTTAAACGAAACGTACCGGAGTCAGAAGTGATAATTCCTTTCTGTTGTCCAAGAATAACAACAGAAACATTCGAAAGAGGGTTTTCATTTTCATCCAATACTTTACCGGAAACGTAAGCTGGTTTTTTTTGAGCGAAGATGGAAGTAAAGGGCAATAGGCAACAGGCAATAGACAAAAGAATAGATACCAGGATTAATCTTGATTGGCGGTTCATTCCTAAGAAGCGGATTTTGATAGACAATATTAATCAATAAAATTCGCATTTGCTATTTCACTACTCTTCCTAATTTCAGATAAATAGGAAAGCTTATTTTCTTCACTTCACCCTTTGGCCAAAGTTTATTTATTTCTTCTTCGATGATCGGGATGGGAGAGTGGCCGTTTGCTTTAATATATTTTTGAATGGCACTCCAACTGCTGATATAACCGATCATATCGTCTCTTTGCCAATTCAATATTGTTTCAAATTGTTTTACAGGCAATAATTCATAATCGAATTCAACTGTCGCATACAATTCTTCAACGTATTTTCTTTCATAATCCCAATAAGGCTTGGTTATGTTTTCATAAAAACTATAAACTGCATCATCCATCTTTTTATCACTGGTCGTATTTCTATAATAGGTCCAGATTGCAATGATAGCTCCAGGCTTACAAACTCTTGTCACTTCTTTTTTAAATTCTTTCCATTTTATCCAATGGTATGCCTGTGCTACTGTGACAAGATCAAAAGTGTTTTCCGCAAAAGGGGTTGATTCGGCAGGGCAAACGAGATATTCAATATTGTCCTTAAGAGTTGCTTTTTCAATTTGAGCTGCGCTGATATCTGTTGCAATAACTTTTTTAAAATGATCAGCCAATACAACTGCTGCTTGCCCATTGCCGGTGGCGCAGTCCCAGGCGGTATTTTTTTCTTTTACAAAAGATAAAATGTGTTCGTAAAGTTCTTTTGGATAAGTCGGTCTGTATCGGGCATAAAGATCAGACTGTTTGCTAAACAGGTCTTTTGCCATAAGGTTTATAATTTTTTCAGTTGTGCAATAGTGGCTTTTGGATCTTTTGAACTGTATACAGTATTTCCTGCTACAAGAACATCAGCCCCGGCAGCGACGTTCGTTCCTGCATTTTCCAAAGTAACACCGCCATCTATTTCAATCAATACGTTCAAACCTTTTTCATCGATCATGTTACGAAGAGTCTTTATCTTTTTTAATGTATGATGAATGAATTTTTGTCCACCAAAACCCGGGTTCACACTCATCATGCAAACAAGGTCAATATCAGCTATAACATCTTGCAAACTTTCAACCGGTGTATGCGGGTTGATGGCAACACCAGCTTTCATGCCCAATGCTTTTATCTGTTGAATATTTCTGTGTAAATGTGGACATGCTTCAATGTGTACGGAAAGAAAAAGAATATCTGCTCCTGCATTCTTAAATTGCTCGGCATATTTTGCCGGCTCTTCGATCATTAAATGTAGATCACAAACTTTTGTAGTTGCTTTTCTGAAAAATGAAACAAGCATAGGTCCAAAACTTATGTTTGGAACAAAACGACCATCCATTATATCTAAATGGAACCAGTCAGCCTGGCTTTCATTCAGCATTTTACAATCAGCATCAAGATCCAGAAAATTTGCAGAGAGAAGGGAGGGAGCAACAATGGGCATTGAAGTGGTTTTGCAACGCAAGATACAAAGCCAGAATTATTAATTATTAATTTTAATTCTATCGGCAGCCTCCTTTGCTTCAGTCAGCGTTTTATCAAAAGCATAGGCCCGCTGATAACTGATCTTTGCTTCTTCTTTCTGACCCAATGCTTCCTGGCATTTTCCTTTCCAGAAGTGGGCATCTGCAAAGCTGTTGGAAACATTTATTGCAATGTCATATACTTCCATCGCCTCTTTGAATTTTGCCTGCTTATAAAGAATTCTTCCTTTTTCCATATAAGCATCTAAGAAAGTATAATCTTTTTTTATGCAGGAATTGAATTGTTCAAGCGCCTTGCTATAATCATTAATATTATAATAATAAACACCTTTCAGGTAATCAGGATTAGGATCTCTCTTACTTTCATCATTTTTATTCATCGAGTCGCAAATGGCGATCGTTCTTGGGTTTCTTGTTTCGGCATAAAGATTTGCAAGTTGTAAACCCGCTTCGGTCATTTCGCCGGGTATGACAAAGAACTCAAGTGTTTTAATAGCATTAGTAGTATCACCTGCCAGTACCAGTAACTCAGTTCGTTTGTATAAATAATTTAAATAAACTTTCATTTGAGTGGAATCACCCATCGTAATATTCATTGAGTCAAGCATATTGACGGCTTCTTTATACCTGCCTGCTTCCTGTAAAGTGAGGACAAGATTGTATTTAAGCAACGTATCAGTGGGATGAATTTTTAATGAATCACGATAGGACCTGAGCAACTGTTGCAAACTATCCTGCGTCTGTTGTTCACTGGTAATATGAGTGCTGTTATTATTACAAGAAAACAATATTGTTAACAGAACTAAAAAGACTAAAAGATTTTTCATAAAACATTTGGGTGATATGACAAAAGTCTGACATTTGCCGGGGTTTCCGAAAATAGTTTTGCTAAATTTTTTTAAATGAAGAAGTATATGAAATTTTTGACTGCAGGTTTTTTTATGGGCTTAGTTTTTTTATTCTGTCTGTCGTTTACAAGTAAGAAAACAAATACGAACCAATTTATTACAGCGAACTTAAAACATAAGATAGACACGTTGCAATATCCAAGTGAAACACATTTGAAAAATATTCAGCAACTAACCTTTGGTGGTGATAATGCAGAAGCATATTTCAGTTTTGACAATAAATGGATAATCTTTCAACGCACACAACCAAAAGATGGATTGATGTGCGATCAGATCTTTATTGGTAAGGTTCCAAAGCAAGGTGAATCTTTTACCTACAAAATGGTAAGTACAGGCAAGGGAAGAACAACCTGTGGCGCTTTTTTAAAAGATGGTAAACATATCATATATGCTTCTACTCATTTAGGTGCTGATACTTGTCCTCCTGTTCCTGATAGAAAAAAATACGGCAATAAATATATATGGCCTTTGTATGATAGCTATGATATTTTTATGGCAGACCTCGATGGCAAAATTGTTAAGCAATTAACGCACAGTAAAGGTTATGATGCGGAAGCAACTATCTCTCCCGATGGTAAGAAGATGTTGTACACAAGCGATAAAGATGGTGATATAGATCTGTACATGATGGATCTGCAAACGGGCAAAGAGAAAAGGATCACTAATACACTTGGCTATGACGGAGGATCATGGTTTAGTCCTGATGGGAAAAAAATAATTTGGAGAGCAAGCCGTCCGAAAACAGAAGAGGAAATTAAGGAATGCAAGGACCTGCTTGCAGAAAATTTAGTGGCCCCTACAAGTATGGAAGTATATGTTGCAAACGTGGATGGCAGTAATGTAAGACAGGTAACAAAATTTGGCCAGGCTAATTGGGCGCCTTATTATATGCCAGATAACAAACGTATCATTTTTGCAAGTAATCATGAATATAAAAGAGGATTTCCTTTTAATTTATATACTATCAATGATGATGGAACAGATCTGAAAAAGATCAGTCATGACAATGGCTTTGATGCCTTCCCAATGTTCAGTCCTGATGGTAAAAAATTAATTTTCTGCAGTAACAGGAACAATGGCGGCACACATGATACCAACGTTTTTATTGCTGACTGGACAGAATAGTTGTTTTGTATTTGAGGTTGTTTAGAAACATCTACCTTCGAATCTCAAACCAAAACTCCAAACTATATGTATAAAGGACTGCTTGACCTCCACAATGTTCTTCGCTGGGCAATTTTGATATTATTATTAGTAGCGCTTATACAGGCCTTCGGAAAAAGTGCCGGCCTCAGGAAATCAAGTTTATGGTTATTGATCTGTGCACATCTTACTTTAATTATAGGATTATATCAGTGGTTCACAGGTAACCTGGGATTAAAGCTGATACAAAACGCCGGCTTCAGTGTAGTAATGAAAGATTCTGCATCCCGTTTTTGGGCAGTTGAACATATTACAGGAATGCTGATCGCAATTGTTTTAATAACTATTGCTAGAGGCAAAGCAAAGATCTTGAATTATAATGCAGCAGCCTGGTTGTATTTAATTGCTCTTATAATAATCTTAGCAACAGTTCCATGGCCATTTAGAGAAGGCATTGGCAGACCTTGGTTCCCCGGAATGAAATAGTTCAGGCAATTTCTTTTAACGTCGCACAGAAAGTTTTCATTTCATCAATTGTTCCCATGCTTACCCGGCACCATTTGCCCCCGAAATGATCACGGTATTGAACAAAAATATTTTTGGCTTGCATCTTTTTGGAAAAATCAGAACCGATCTTCCCGATATTAAAAAGAATAAAATTTGTATGTGATTGAATATACTCTAATGAAAGTTCTTTAAAAGTTTTATAACATAATTCTCTTGCCTGAGCTATTTTTTCTTTACAATCTTTTACAAAGACCTGGTCTTTTAATGCAGCAGATGCCGCGGCTATAGTAACTGCCGAAACATTTGCATCAGGCCATGGCTGAAATGCTGAAACCTTTTTAATTGTATCAGGATGTGCGATTACATAACCAATTCTTGCGCCGGCTAGCCCATATATTTTTGAAAAAGTTTTTGCAACAACAATGTTTGGATTCTTTACGGCCAGATCCTTCAATGAAGGAAGATCTGCGAATTCAGTATAAGCTTCATCAACCAATACCATACATTTTTTACTGCACTCGTTTACAAAATTCCTCAACAAATGATCTTCAACATAAGTGCCTATCGGATTGTTTGGATTGCATACATACATCATTTTCGTGTCGCTATCTATCGCTGATATCATTGCTGAAAGATCAAGCGTTTTGTCAACGGCCACAGGAATTCTTTTAAATTCAAATCCAAAAGATCCTGCTTGTCCATTCCAAACACGATAAGAAGGTTCTGCTGTAATGATCTTTCCTTTTGGTGAAGAAACAAGTAGGCAAACCGATCCAAGGAACTCCGAAGAACCTGCACCAAATAAAATGTTTTCTATTCCAACGTTCCAGAATTCTGCTACTTGCTTTTTTAAAACTGCTACCTGGTCATCGGGATAGCGATTAGAATTTCCTGCAGCTTCCATCATCGCTTTTCTTGCAGCAGTTGATGGCCCGTATGCATTTTCATTTCCATTTAATAATATAATTCCCGCTGCTCTGTATCTTTCTTTTTCAGTTGCAAAAATTGCAGGAGCTAAACTTACTCCGGCCAGGACAGCAGTAGTGTTTCTTAACCATTGACGACGCGATGAATTGTTAGACATAGAAAAATATGTAAAGAATTATATCAAATTTTAACGCAGAGCCATATTGTTTTTTGGATCACCAATAACCCGGATAAATTGTTTCATTTCGTCTAATGTTCCTACACTTACTCTTGCCCATTGGCCATCACTGTATTTATTTGACCGCATGATTATTTTATGTTTCTCAAACATATCGCCTGCATAATCACCCGGATAATTTTTTACCGGGTAAAAAATAAAATTGGTGTAAGAAGGAATGAACTGGATCCCCATTTTTTTCATTTCATCCATTGTGTAATTTCTGGCAGCTTCATTTTTTTGTTTGCACGTTGTTTTATGTTCTTCATCAGTTAAACTGGTTATTGCAGCATTAAGGCTGAGTACACTCACTGCTAATTGAGAACTTTGAAAATAATCAGGTTGCAGTTTTTTTATTAAAGTTGGGTGTCCTAAAATAAAACCTATTCTTAATCCTGCCATCGCATGTATCTTGGAAAAAGTTTTAATTACAAGA
>VBAS01000197.1:6069-8762 GCA_005882975.1 Bacteroidota bacterium
TATTTGCGTTGTCTAAAAAATCATTATATGCCTCATCGATCAGCACAACTGTTTTTTTAGAAGCTTCTTCACAAAAACTTTTTAATTCATCTGCTTTTAAAATGGTAGCGGAAGGGTTTGCCGGATTGCAGATATATACTAATTGCGTTTCGTTGTTGATCGCTTTCATCATGGCCGGCAGATCATGCACTTTTTCTTTTGTAAGCGGTACTTCCATCACTTTCGTGCCGATCTTTTTTGCTGTATTTGGTAATACTCCAAAGGTTATATCTGCGGTAACGATATTCCCTTTGTTGAAATGACGTGCCAGCATTGCTAATCCTTCACCTGATCCTGCTGTTATTAATACCTGGTCTTCGCCAACTTTATAGTAATCACCAAGTGTTTTTTTTGCGGATTGTAATGAAGCGATATTAAAAGGATAGCGATTGGTTTCACCCATCATGTCAAGAATAGCTTGTTTTGCTTTTGCAGAAATGCCGTAGGGGTTTTCATTCGAACCCAAATTGACCAGGCCATTTTCAATACCTGTCATTCTTTTAATACCTTCCTCATTTCCCATGGATCTAAAGGAAATACCCAGTCCGACTAAAGCAAATGATGTTTGCTGTAACCACTGGCGACGTGATGAGTCAGATGACATAGCGGAAAGTTTTAGTTGCGTAAAAGCTACACAAATTTTTCGGAGAGGAAAAGAAATTTATTTGGAGGGATGTATTTTCACTTATACTTTTTTTAAAGAATAAATTGATTAATAAGAATTCCCATAGTAGTATTCTTTATAAAGGAATGGTTAATAACTTATCCAATTTAATAACATATAAGTTTCGTTATGGCAACAATTTTGCGGCTCATATAGTCCAATTATTTTTTGAAAACAATTGGTGGAACTTATTTTTTTACTTTAAAAAATGTTTATTATGGCAAAAACTTCTTATATCCCAAAGGGATATCACAATGTGACACCATCTTTAGCATTTAAAGGTGCGAATGAGGCATTGGTATGGTATAAAAATGTTTTTGGAGCCGAGGAAAAGATGCGAATGGATAGTCCGGATAAAAAGATCATGCATGCTGAACTTACTATAGGCGATTCAATGATCTTTCTTGCTGAAGAAAACGTCGAATACAAAAATAAAAGCGCAAATTCGACCAATGGTAATTCAATAAACCTGCATGTATATGTAGAAGATGTAGATGCTACAATTAAAAAAGCAGTACAAAATGGCGCTACATTAAGCATGCCTGCTACCGATCAATTCTATGGAGACAGGTGTGGACGTATTGAAGACCCTTTTGGGTATAGCTGGGTACTGGCAACGCATGTTAAAGATGTTTCAGAAAAAGAAATGAATCAAAAGGCGATGGAAATGGCTCATAACTGATCATCTATTTCCTAATTCAATTATTTCACAATTCTTAATGTCAGAACCATCGATCGCAAAACGAATGATGGTTCTGACTTTATGCCAGCCTTGTTTTCCTGCAGCACCAGGATTTATATGCAGGCATTTTATTTTATCATCATAGATCACTTTCAGGATATGTGAATGCCCGCTGATAAATAGTTGCGGTTTGTGAATTGATAATTCTTTTCTTGTCTCGGGATTGTAATTTGGAGGTGAGCCCCCGATATGCCTCATCATCACTTTTACCTGTTCGCAATTAAAAATAAGTTGTTCGGGAAATTCATGTCTTATTTCCTGTTCATCAATATTTCCATAAACTCCTTTTATTATTTTACTTTCCCCTTTTAATCTTATCGCCACATCTGGACCAAAGTCTCCGGCATGCCACACCTCATCACAATCCTTGAAATGTTCAAAAACTCTTTCATCAAGAAAGCCGTGTGTGTCTGAGATTAAACCAATTCTTGTCAAGCTAAAATGTTTTACATTTGAGATAGCAAATTACGCTAAATGCCTTTTCACAGAAACTTCACCTACTGGATCGATAAAAGAAACTGGAAGTATATTTTTCTTCTTGCCACATTAGAACTGTCACGAAGACAATTGTTCAATAGAATTGTTATCGTACAAGAGTGCGGCGCGACAGAAGCATCATAGTAGTAATGATGCCGGGTACATAGATAAATCTAAAATCTGCAATCTTAAATCTGAAATCAAATCATGTCACATTATTATAAACTCGGAAACATTCCTCATAAACGTCATACACAATTTCGCAAGCCGGATGGAAAATTGTATAGCGAACAACTATTTTCTACTGAAGGATTCAGTGACGATTATTCATTGCTTTATCATTGTCATCCTCCGACACAAATAATAAAAACTGAACCGCAGGTAGATGTGAGTCCGCAAGTGGCCGAAGAAAAAATGTTGAAGCATCGTTGCTTCGAAGGCTTTCATATAAAACCCGGTGGCGAATTTTTAGAAAGCCGTGTACCTGTATTAGTGAATAATGATTGTCATATTGTATTGGCTGCTCCACAAAGCGGAACTAAAGATTATTATTATAAGAATACGGATGCTGATGAAATGATCTTTGTACATGAAGGAAGTGGAACAGTGCATTCTCAATATGGGGAACTGCCTTTTGGTTATGGTGATTATATTGTATTGCCGCGGGGAACGATCTATCAGATCGAATTCAATGATGACAAAAATCGTTTGTTTATTGTTGAGTCTTTTACGCCGTTGCGATTCCCCAAAAAATATATGAGTCGCTTTGGC
>VBAS01000197.1:8796-9232 GCA_005882975.1 Bacteroidota bacterium
GAAAGAGATATTCGTCCGCCGCAGGATCTGAAAACTTATGATCAGAAAGGCGATTATCTTATAAAAGCGAAAAAGCGTGGAATGATGTACGGCTTGCATTATGGCACACATCCTTTTGATGTCATCGGGTGGGACGGATGTTGTTATCCTTATATTTTTTCCATTCATGATTTTGAGCCAATAACAGGTCGTGTACATCAGCCACCGCCAGTGCATCAGACGTTTGAAACAAATGCATTTGTTGTTTGTTCGTTTGTGCCACGTTTATTCGATTATCATCCGCAGGCAATTCCTGCGCCGTATAATCATAGTAATATCGATAGTGATGAAGTGATCTATTATGTGGATGGGGATTTTATGAGTCGTAAAAATGTAACAAGAGGAATGATCACACTGCATCCAGCCGGTATACCACATGGACCGCATCCGGGTGCTG
>VBAS01000239.1 GCA_005882975.1 Bacteroidota bacterium
TTCAATGAAAGTCGGTTTTGTAAATATTTTTGGTAAGCCTAATGCTGGCAAAAGCACTTTGCTCAATGCATTGATGGATGAGAAGCTTGCTATCGTTTCATCTAAGGTGCAAACAACAAGGCATCGGATCAAGGGAATCCTAACTGAAAAAGATTATCAGATCGTTTTTTCAGATACTCCCGGCATCATAGAACCTAAATACCGGTTGCATGAAAAAATGATGGATGCGGTAAAAAATTCATTAGAAGATGCAGATGTTGCTTTATTGATCGTAGATGTAAATGAAGATCTTAAAGAATGCGATGCAATATTTACCGCGTTAAAACTTAAAGTGCCGGCTATTATTGTTGTAAATAAAATTGACAGGGCAAGCCAGGAAAAGATAAAAACAACCGTAGACTTTTTTTCTAATAACTCAAATTATAAAAAAGTAGTCACCATTTCCGCATCGAGCGGTATTAATAAAAAGAAATTTTTAAAAGAGATACTTGAGTTTTTACCCGAAGGAGAACCATTTTTTAGTGGCGATGAAATATCTGATCTTCAGACAAAATTCTTTGTCGCTGAATTGATACGTGAAAAAGTATTTGAATTATTTGGTGATGAGATCCCTTACCAGGCAACCGTTGTTGTAAATGAGTTCAAAGAAAAAACTACATTAACAAAAATTACAGCAGATATAATTGTACAGCGTGAATCACAAAAAGCGATAATGTTAGGAGAAGGGGGGAAGATGATAAAGAAGCTTGGAACAGAATCAAGGAAATCGATCGAAGATTTTATTCAACAAAAAGTTTTTTTAGAGCTTTTTATAAAAGTGAGAGATAAATGGCGGGATAATGATACATGGTTAAAAGAATATGGGTATCATTAAATCCTTTGGTTTTATTTGCAAAAATATTTTTAATAGAGTTTAAAAGTCCCTTTTGGGATTTAGGTTTATGGGATTTACATTAGCAATAACAGGAAGACCCAATGTGGGCAAAAGCACTTTTTTTAACCGCTTACTTGAGCAACGTAAGGCGATCGTTGATGATATCAGCGGCGTGACCCGTGACCGTCAGTATGGTATTACTGATTGGAATGGAAAAAGCTTTAATGTAATTGATACAGGTGGATTTGTTCCGCATAGCGATGATGTATTTGAAAGAGAAATAAGAAAACAGGTGACGATTGCAATAGAAGAAGCGAATGCAATCGTATTTATGACGGACGCAGCAATTGGCATTACTCATCTTGATGATGCAATGGCCGCTATGCTTCGCAAAAGTTCAAAACCGGTTTTCCTCGTGGTAAATAAAGTAGATAACAATGAAAGAATGTTAGCTGCTTCAGAATTTTACAGTCTTGGGTTTGATAAAATATTTTTCATTTCTTCAGTTAGTGGCAGTGGTACAGGTGAGCTGCTGGATGCAATTACTGAATTGATCCCTGCAGAGGATGCTGATGCGATGGAACTGGAAGATTCGTTACCAAAGTTTGCGATCATCGGTCAACCAAATGTTGGTAAATCCTCATTATTAAATGCATTGATCGGGCAGGAGCGTACTATCGTAAGTGAAATTGCAGGCACAACAAGAGATACGATCCACACACATTATAACATGCTTATTGATACAGCAGGGATCAGGAGAAAAGCAAAAGTGCATGAGGATCTTGAATTCTATTCTGTGATCCGTGCCATTAAAGCAATGGATGAAGCAGATGTATGTCTTATTTTGATCGATGCAGTTAAAGGTGTATCTGCGCAGGATATAAGCATTTTCAGTCTTGCAGCGAAAAAAGGAAAGGGTGTTGTTGTTTTAGTAAACAAATGGGACCTGGCGGAAAAAGAAACGAATACATCAAGAGATTATGAAATAATGCTGAAACAAAAATTGGCGCCTTTTACTGATGTGCCCATCCTGTTTATTTCTGCAAAAGAAAAGACACGAATATTTAAAGCGATCGAGATCGGTTTGGAAGTGGCTGAAAACAGGAAAACAAAGATCTCAACTTCACAATTGAATGAAGTTGTATTAAAAGCGATCGAGTCATACCACCCACCGGTTGTAAGAGGACACCCGGTAAAGGTCAAATATGTTACCCAATTACCTACTGCTGTTCCTTCGTTTGCGTTCTTTTGCAATTTCCCGGATGATGTAAAACAACCATATAAAAACTATCTTGAGAACAAGCTCCGGGAAAACTTCAATCTGAAAGGAGTTCCTATCCGGCTCTTCTTTAGAAAAAAATAAAATGATTTAGTATACGGAAATTCATTAGCGATAGTAAATGTACTTGTCGGTAATTTTTCATTCTTCTTTATTTCATTATTTGCAATCCGGAGATTAATTTAACGGTTTCTTATCCGCATAGTTTATTGCTATCTCCACTATCCAGATGAACCCAATCTTTAATCCGTCCAATCCTTCATAAAAAATCACCCCTGTTGTATTCTTCTTAAACATGAATTTATTGCTGAAAAATATTCAGTAAACGTTTAATATTTTTTTATGAGAATAATCATTACCCTACTTCTTCTTGCTTCATTTACGTTGCAAGCCCAGGAAAAAACTACGAATAAGCAAAAATGGAGGATCGATAAAAACAAGATCATTACGGGTAGCCTGGTCTTTGTTGGTGGCGCAGCAAAGGGCTTTAATGAAACATTGCTGTTCAATTATAAAATATTTGAAAAAACATTTCCCGGCGCTAATAAACAATGGTTTGATCCGAAAGTAAGCTGGAGAAATAAATATGAAGGCGGCAATCCTGATAATGGCGCTAAGTTTTTTTTATCTACATCAGCATTTGTGATGTTCACAGATCAGTACCACCTGAATAATTTTATCCAAAAAACTGCGATAATGTCTGCGTTGGTGATAAAAATAGGAGCACCAAAACAACCTTTCAGGTATTATATATACGACCTGCTTTGGTATACCATGTGCTACCAGGTTGGATTTGCTGCAACGTATTATCCTTTTACAAGTCGCAATTATAAATGATCAGAGTTTGAATTTTCTGAGGAGTTCTTTTGCTTTTTCCCGATAGCTTTTCATTTCGGCGATCTTCTTTTTTATAAAGCTGTTATCATCCAATTTGCCGATTACATTTTCCATCTGTTTGCGATTATCATAAACCATCTTACGAAAGGGGTTATGATAATCTTTTGCTCTTGAATCAAAAATTCCTTTTACCATCCATTCACGAGTGGCTACTGCTTGATTAATTAATTCTTTAAAAACCTTTTTATCGAAACTTGCAGGTTTTAATTGAAGTATTTCAAGCAATGAAGCAAAAGAGTGTTGCAGTTTTTGGTCGGGATAAATTTGAGAATTGATCATATAAAAAGAATGTACTTCATCCCAACTTTTTATTTTCCCTGAATAAATATCTTTTTTAAAAGTATTAAAAGCTGGTTGTGGAAATAATTGACCACCGATATTTAACCAATTACCTCTTCTTGCTCTTAATGGTAATGCAGAGTAAAATTTTTCCCAGTCAGTTATATTGTTGTTCCAGGCAAAATGCAACAATTGATTAATGCCATAATAAATTAAAAGCTCTTTAAAGATCAGATAAGCCTGCTGTACTTTAGTAAGCTGAACTTTACGGCCTGCATTTTCAAATTCATCTGCGAGGATCTCGAGTTCATCGATGACCGGATCTTTTGCTTCCAATAATTTTTCGCCAAGTGTAATTATTTGTTCTTCATTGAGTTTTTTATTTTGCATTTTTGCAAAAGCAAAGCCTGTGAATTTTTTAAGTAATTGAATGGAATCAAAAATTTCATTGATACTATCAGGCGCCAGGAAATCATATTCTATATTCTGAGTCTTATCATTCCGTTGATCTCTTGCCTCATATTTTTCCTCATTTCTGGCTAACGCATACATATTATACATGAACCAGTATGCCGGCATTACAACGAGTTTATCATTGGCCACATCATTACTTACTAATGAAAAAGGGATGGGAATGTTTACCTCAGCAGGATAATCTCCTTTTGCAATAATAGTAAACGATGCAAATTTTGAATTATGCTTTAGACTGACACATAACCCCGGCCAGAAACCTCGTCCTGCGATTATTTCTCCGTCAGCACCGCGGCTATTATGATTAGAGCCTATTGTTGCTCCCGCAGCCATATTACTTTGTCCTAAAACCAATGCAGCGCATAGAAATGAATTATTATGATGTTGTTCATGTGCAGGGAAAATAAGTGAATTCAATACTTCGCAACAGGAAATGGTAGAATTATACCCGAGATATGAATTGATAAGCCTTGCTCCATATTTTAATTGTGAATGATCGGAAAGAATAAAACGTACTGCTTTTACTCCATAAAAGATCCGGCAACCAAAACCAATGATCCCATTTACCAATTCAACTCCTTCACCAATTTGCGTTTTTCCTTCTGGCCCGGAGTTGATGGTAAGATTTTTTAATTTATTGGCGCCTTTGATATATGCTTCACTGCCGATCCATGTGTCTTTAATGATCCTGCAATTTTTTATAACAGTTCCATCGCCGATCTTTCCATAATAACCTCTTTTCTTGTCAAATTGTTTTTCGGTAAACTGTTTAAATTTTTTCATCAGGACTTCGTCCTCACGATAACGACTCCATAGCCATGCATCACCAGGTAACATTCCATTAAAGGGTAAAATACCACGACCTGCATTTTCATTGCATATCTCCAGCCAGATGCGAACATTTTCTTTTTCTCCTTCTCTTATAATTCCATTACCAAATTTAGAATGATCTGATGCTGCCAGTTCATTGACATTTACAATGATCACTTCATTGCCCGCAATATAATGACTCATGTAATTAACATTATTGATAGCTACATTATCACCAAAATCACAACTTATGATCGTGCTATTATAAAGTCCAACCAGCAAACGTATATCATGGTATTCAAGAAAAACATTTTCCAGTTTACCGATCCTGTTCAAGCCAAAGAAATTGCAATTCTTAATGAGACTTGCATTAAAAGGGTCGGCAACTAATAGCTTACTCCAATCGTCTGCCGTATTATTATTTAGTTGCAGGGATTTGATCTCAGTTTTTGTTAATTGACGATAAGCAATCCCACTTCTGTTCTGGATATTGCGGAGATAATATTCATCTTTTCCTTTTGGAATAAATTCTTTTGCAACAAAATTATAACCGAGAGAGCTGATTGGTTTTTTCTTGATATCACTCATGTTACGGGTGCTGTTAATGATTTCTGGTTATAACACAGAATAATTGTTGAATAGAATTGTTATTGTAAAAGAGTGCGACGCAACAGTAGCTAAATAGTAGTAACACTGCTGGTAACACAATTATCAACTTCATTAATAAAGAGCTTTTATATTAACAATTAAAGCTTCGGCCTAAGTCACCCCTTTAGGGGGACAGGGGGTTACTCCACCGTCACACTCTTCGCTAAATTTCTTGGCTTATCTACATCCAGTCCTTTCATTACTCCAATATAATAAGCAAGTAACTGCAGTGGAATAACACTTAACATCGGTGCAACGATCTCATCAGCAGCCGGGACAGACATGATAGATTCTGAGAGGGAAGCAGAATAATCATCACCAGCAGTTATCACAGAGATCACTCTTCCTTTTCTTGCTTTTATCTCCTGCATATTGCTCACCACTTTTTCATGGTAAGCATCTTTCGTGGCCACAAACACTACTGGCAGTTGATCATCTACTAATGCAATCGGGCCATGTTTCATTTCTGCAGCCGGATAGCCTTCGGCATGTATGTAAGAGATCTCTTTTAATTTCAAAGCACCTTCAAGTGCCACAGGAAAATTATAACCGCGGCCCAGATAAAGAAAATCTCTTGCATCTTTATATTTTCCAGCAAGCTCCTTCACTTTTTCTGCTGAGGTTAATACTTCTGCAATTTTATCGGGTATATCATGAAGCTCCTGTAACAAATGCATATACCTTTCTTCCCCAATGCTTCCTTTTTGTTTTGCAATTTTCAATGCTACCATTGTTAACACTGCAAGCTGGGCCGTAAATGCTTTTGTACTTGCTACACCAATTTCAGGTCCTGCATGTGTATAGGCGCCAGCATGCGATGTTCTTGCAATAGATGAACCAACAACATTTACTACACCAAAAATAAATGCACCTTGTTGTTTTGCTTTGTCAATAGCAACAAGGGTGTCGGCCGTCTCGCCTGATTGCGAGATGGCAAAGATCACATCACCCGGATTGATAACAGGATTGCGATAACGGAATTCAGACGCATACTCCACTTCAACGGGAATCCGGCAGAGCTCTTCAAAAATATATTCTGCTACCAGCCCCGCATGCCAACTGGTGCCGCAAGCAATAATTACTATGCGATTTGCATTCACAAGCTTATCAATATTATTTTCAACACCGGCCATGGTAATCGTTCCTTTTTCAGCATCAAGTCTTCCACGGAGGCAATCAAAAACCGTATCTGCCTGTTCATTTATTTCTTTCAGCATGAAATGATCATAACCGCCTTTTTCAATCGCGGCCAATTCTATATCCAGCTTTTGTACAAATGGCGTCAGCTTTTCATTGCCAAGATTTTTTAAAATGAGTTCGCCCGGTTTTACTATTGCCAGTTCATAATCGTTTACATAAACAACTTCTTTTGTATATTCAAGCATTGGTGAAGCATCAGAACCAAGAAAATGTTCGCCTTTGCCAATGCCGATCACTAACGGGCTTCCTTTTCGTGCAGCAATGATCGTTTCAGGATCATCTTCGTCAATCAATAAAATAACATAAGCACCTGTTACACGTTTCAATGCAACCCGTAATGCTTCCTCAAGTCCACATTGATTATTTTTTTTTATTTCTTCAATAAAATTCAATAACACTTCGGTATCAGTGTCGCTGTTAAACTTGTATCCTTTATTAATTAACTCTTGCTTTAGTTGCGCATAATTTTCAATGATGCCATTATGGATCATTGCCAGTTTGCCGCTAGCTGAAGTATGAGGATGTGCATTACGGTCACTTGGTTCACCATGTGTGGCCCAGCGGGTATGTCCAATGCCAATATGTGCATGCAGATTTTCACCAACTAATGAATCTGCTAACTCCGCTACTCTTCCTTTTTTCTTGAATACATTCAATCCTCCATTCAATAATGCAACTCCAGTGCTGTCGTAGCCGCGGTATTCAAGTCGTTGAAGTCCTTTTATAATGATGGGATATGCCTCTCTTGGGCCGGTGTAACCAACTATTCCACACATACGATTTGATTAGATTTTATCATTTACTGGATAAGTGCAAACGATTGATCGGTTGCAAAACGAAATTGCACAAAAATGCTCAGATGGCAAAAAGCATGCAAGGAATCGGAGGTGATGAATTATATCATCAATACCTGAATATTACTTTACAGCAATAGTCCTTTTAAAAAAAGAAATGCTGTAAAGAAATAAATAACGAGCCCGGTTACGTCAACAAGTGTTGCTACAAATGGTGCAGATGAAACAGCGGGGTCAGCGCCAAGGCGTTTTAAAACGATTGGTAACATTGAGCCACTTAATGTTCCCCAAAGAACAACGCCGATCAAAGAGATGCCAACTACAAATCCGATCTCTATATAATGAATACCGTATACATCGGGAAATATTTGTGACCAGAGAATGACACGGAGAAAACCAATCAATCCCAGGGCAGTGCCAAGCAACAAGCCTGATAAAATTTCTCTTCTAAGAACCCGCCACCAATCTTTGATATTTATTTCACCAACGGCCATAGCCTGTATTATTAGTGTGGAAGCTTGCGAACCACTATTGCCACCACTTGAAATAATTAAAGGAACAAATAATGCCAGTACCACCGCTTTAGCTATTTCATCCTGAAAATATCCCATCGCTGTAGCAGTAAGCATTTCACCAAGAAACAAAACGACCAGCCATACAATTCTTTTTTGAAAAAGTTTAAATAGCGGAATTTCAAGATAAGGTTGTTCTAATGCTTCAGTACCTCCCATTTTTTGCATATCCTCACTAAATTCTTCTTCCGCTACCCACAACATATCATCAATGGTTACTATTCCAAGGAGTTTATTGCTCTGACTTACTACAGGCAGCGCCACACGGTTTTCTTTTTTAAAGATCTCGCTGGCTTTTTCCTGGTCATCGTAAGCATTCAAAGATGTAACCCTGTCATCCATGAGGTCCGCAACTTTTTTATCTGGCTGGCTTAAAATAAAATCCCGGATTCGGATATCATCCAACAACTCACCTTTTTCATTTATTACATAGATCACATTAATAGTTTCGCTGTCTTTGCCATGCTTTCTAATAGTGGCAAACACTTCCTCAACTGTATTTTGCGGATACACATAAACATAATCTGGCGTCATCAATCGTCCGATGCTATCTTCCGGGTAACCCAATAAAGAAAGAGTGGTTTTTCTTTCTTCTGGATCAAGCAACTTTATTAATTCACGGACAGCATTGCTTGGGAGCTCTTCTAAAAAATCTGTACGGTCGTCCGGAGAAAGAACGTTTAATAGTTCCGCCGTTTTGAAAGGGGGTAATTCACGGATTATATGTTTTTGTGCGGAAAGATCAAGTATTTTAAACACACTTGCCGCCCGGTGAATGCTCATGTGAGAGATAATGTAACCTTCTTGTTCCGGGAACTCGTTAATAAGGTCAGCTACATCACTAATATTTTGGTGATCCAAAAACTGGCGGGCAGCCGTTTCATTGCCACTTTCAAGCAGGTAATTAAAATGTTGTTTGATATTTCCGCCTAAATAATCTGACATAAAATCCGGGGTGGCAAAATTAAGTTGTGAATCTGAAAACAGGATTTATATTTTTGTTTTGAAATGGTATTTGAAGGACTTTATATCGCGAAAAGTAATGGAAAGGGAAGAGGCGTGTTTACAAAACAAACGATACCTGCTAATACCATCGTTGAGATCTCGCCTGTTGTGGTAATGTCAGCAGAAGAACGAATATTGCTTGATCAAACGCTTCTTCATGATTATATTTTTGAGTGGGGAAAAGAGAACGAGCAATGTTGTATGGCACTTGGGTATGTGCCAGTGTACAATCATTCCTACAAATCAAATTGCGAATACGAAATGGATTTCGAAAATGAGATCATAAAGATCAAAACCATCAGGGTAGTAGATGCCGGCGAGGAACTTTTTATAAATTATAACGGCGATTGGAATAACGCAAAAAAGATATGGTTTGATGTAAAATAAAAGAGCCCTGCATGCAGGGCTCTTTGTTTATGGAGAGTTTTGGTTTTTATTTTTTTGCAAGAATAAGTTGACCTCTTATCTCCCCATTTCCATATGTTTTTGAATGTATGTTTATATAGTATCTGCCGCCAAGCAAATATTCTTCAGTGAATTTTACTCCGTCAATTAATAAAGAACCGGAATAACTTCCTTCCTTTCTACGAGGAAATGGACTGAACGTTTGTAACACAGGTGCCATTACTCCTTGTTCACCTAATCCATGTATATGAGCAGCGACTGCGCTGTCTACAAGACCACTAAATGTAACGCTATACGTAAGTGTTTTGGTAAGCCTGTTGTAATTTGCATCAATGGTCCCGGTGGCGGATGTATTTACCGGCGGTGTTTCCTGTGCTCCGGTCATTGTAATGTGTCCATAATAAATGTTTTCTCTTTCAATTTCTTCAGTATCATCCGAACAGGAAATTAAAATGAAAAGCGGAAGGCTTAATAAAAGGGCAGTTAGTTTTGGAAATCTCATACTTTGGTATTTGCGATAAAAGTAAGAAGTTTTTTCTTTTGACAAGCAAGCTTCTCATTTTTGGGAAAAGATGGCTTTCGATGTGGATAAACCAAAACTTTAACTTCAACGGAAACAGTAAATTCATATTTACTTAACAAAAAAACCAAGATGAAGACACTAACTGTTTCAGGCCACCGGGTTCAATCTATTGATGTTCTACGCGGATTAGTAATGGTGATCATGGCATTGGATCATGTTCGGGATTTTTTTTACCGGGCTGATTTGGGCAAAGCAGCTGATGCGGCTCTTGATCCAACAAATATGCAAACCACTTACCCTGCTTTATTCTTTACCCGTTGGATCACGCATTTCTGCGCACCGATCTTTGTTTTTTTAGCAGGTACTTCTGTTTATCTAATGTGTCAGCGAAAATCTAAAAAAGAAGTAAGCCTGTTTTTAATTAAGCGTGGGTTTTGGTTAGTGTTTGTTGAATTGATCATTATTACTTTTGGTTGGACGTTCAATCCCTCTTTCAATGTTTTTATCCTACAGGTGATCTGGGCCATAGGCGTAAGCATGATCTTGTTAGGGCTTTTTGTGTTATTGCCTTATCGAGTAATTTTTACTATAGGATTGTTGATAGTTGCGGGACATAATATTTTGGATAACCCATCGATAAGTTTTGGTTTGAAAGGGACTTTGATTTCTGATCTGCTATACTTCTCCAATTTTTCCGTTCATGCATTGGATCAAGATCATTTCTTCATTATTGTTTATTCATTTCTGCCCTGGACAGGAGTAATGCTGTTGGGTTATTGTTTTGGTAAACTATATGAACCTGGTACTGATCCTGTTTGGAGAAGAAAAATGTTATTGAGGATCGGAACAGGAATAGTATTGTTTTTCATAGCTCTCAGGTTTACGAATCTTTATGGCGATCCATTGCCATGGTCATCACAGCCAAGAGGAAGTGTTTATACTTTTCTATCTTTTTTAAATCTTGATAAATATCCTCCTTCATTACTTTACCTGTGCATGACGATCGGCCCGGGAATTTTATTTTTAGCATTTATCGAAAAAGTACAAAATGGATTTACGAAAATTATGAATGTTTATGGACGAGTACCCATGTTATATTATATCCTTCATTTTTATCTCATACACATAATTTGTGTGATCGTTTTTTATGCACAGGGTTTTGGAACAAAAGATATTGTTCCTACAGGAGGATTGCCGTTTTATTTTAAGCCAAACGGATTAGGCTTTGGGTTATTAGGTGTATATGCGATCTGGCTTTTAGTAGTTGTGCTTTTATATCCAATATGTAAAATGTATGATCGATATAAAACTGCAAATGCGAAAGCGAAATGGTGGGTAAGCTATATTTAAGAGACCACGGTCAATGGACTACTGACCACAGTAGATCTTCTTCGATTTTATGATTGATTAAATATACGCAAGAGCAGTTGTGGACTATGGTCTGTCGTCCGTCGTCATTTCAATCTACTTTTTATCTCCTGCAATTTCAACAAAGCTTCAACGGGGGTAAGGCGATTAATATCAATATCAGTAAGAAGTTTTCTTATTTCATCAAATGTTTCAGTATGTGCATCAAAAATCGAAAGCTGCATTTGTTGCGTAGTTAAATTTTTAATTTTCTTACTGAGGCTCTGTGACTCCGGACTACCGACTACTGACTCGTGGCTGTTTTCACTTACATGTTTTGTTTCCAATTGCTTTAAAATATCATTTGCTCTTTCAATCAATGATGGAGGCATGCCAGCCATTTTCGCTACATGAATTCCGAAACTATGTGTACTGCCGCCTCTTGCCAGTTTTCTTAAGAAAATAATTTTATTGCCAACTTCCTTATTAGTGATATGATAGTTTTTGATCCCGGAAAATTTTTCTTCAAGTTCGTTTAGCTCATGATAATGCGTAGCAAAAAGTGTTTTTGGTTTTTGCGGACAATTATGCAAGTGTTCGGCGATGCTCCATGCAATAGAAATACCATCATAGGTAGAAGTGCCCCGACCAATTTCATCAAGCAGTATCAGGCTTTGATTCGTTACATTATTAATAATGCTTGCCGTTTCATTCATCTCCACCATAAAAGTCGATTCACCACCACTCAAATTGTCCGATGCACCCACACGGGTAAAGATCTTATCAGTTAACGAGATCAATGCTTCATCCGCTGGCACAAAACTTCCAATATGAGCCATTAATGTTATCAATGCTGTCTGACGAAGCAATGCAGACTTACCACTCATATTGGGACCGGTAAGAATGATGATCTGTTGTTCTGTTTTATTCAGTTCAAGATCATTGGTGATATATGTTTCACCGATTGGTAAATTTCTTTCAATTACCGGGTGCCGGCCATTTTTAATGATTAATTCATCGCCGTTATGAAGTGTTGGTTTTTTATAATGAAATTGAATGGTATTGTAAGCAAAGCAAGTAATACAATCAAGAACAGCAATAATATTTCCATTTGTTTGAACAGGAGCGAGGTAGTCCATCAGTTCATTCAGCAATGCTTCATACACTTCTAATTCGATCTTTAAAATTTTTTCTTCGGCGCCGGTAATTTTTTCTTCGTATTCTTTTAATTCGGGAGTTATATAACGTTCAGCATTAGTCAGTGTTTGTTTACGTATCCATTCTGCCGGCACTTTATTTTTATGCAAATGAGTTACTTCAAGATAATAACCAAACACATTTGTAAAGCCGATCTTTAATGATGAGATGCCGGTTGCGTCAGATTCTTTTTGCTGTAGCTGTGTTAAATAAGATTTCCCATCGTAGGCTATACGTCTTAATTCATCCAGTTCATTATTTACTCCACTGTTGATCATCCCACCTTTGATCGCAAGTGCGGGTGGATTGTCGACGATCTCTTTAGAAATTTTATCAGCGATATAAACGCAGGGATTTAGGGCATCACTTAATCTTTTTAAATATTCATTGTTGGCGGTTGCGCAAATTATTTTTATGTCTGACACCTGTCTTAATCCACGAGCCATTTGCAAAAGTTCCCGTGGGTTTATCTTTTTCAATGGGATCTTGGAAACCAATCTTTCAATATCACCGCAAAGTTTTATTGCATGAGTGATTTTATTTCTCAGATCGGGATTTAGAATAAAAAATTCTACCAGTTCGAGCCTTTCATTTATTTTCTGAATATCTTTTAAAGGAAAAACGATCCAGCGTTTCAATAATCTTGCTCCCATTGGGGAAACAGTATTATCCAAAACATCAAGCAATGTGTGACCTGCTTCCGAATTCCGGATTACCAATTCCAAATTCCTTATTGTAAACCTGTCCATCCACAAAAAATCGTCGCGGTTGATGCGCTGCATATTTGTTATATGCTGCAGGTTGGGATGTTCGGTGTCTTTCAGGTAATGCATTACTGCACCGGCTGCAATAATTCCTTTTCTCAGGTCTTCGACGCCAAAACCTTTTAAAGAAATGGTTTGAAAATGTTTTAGCAAGGTTTCTTCCGCATAAGCATCTGAAAATATCCATTCATCAAGGGTGTAGGAATAAATTTTTGCGCCAAAAAATTCTTTGAACTTTTTTTGATGGTGCCTTTGAAAAATAACTTCGGCGGGTTTGAAACCCTGCAACAATTTATCCGCATATTCCCGGTCGCCTTCTGCAATAAAAAATTCACCGGTGCTTATATCAAGAAAGGATAGACCATATTGATCATTTTCCGCAAAATGAATTCCTGCGAGAAAATTATTTGAATGATGTTCAAGTAATTTATCATTTACGGTAGTACCAGGCGTTACCATTTCGGTGACACCTCTTTTAACGATCCCTTTTGCAAGTTTGGGATCTTCTAATTGATTACAGATGGCAACACGATAACCGGCTTTTACCAATTTATGTAGATAAGTATCGAGGGCATGATGTGGGAAACCCGCAAGATCTGAAGAAGCGGCAGCCCCATTGTTTCTTTTTGTAAGGGTAATACCCAAAACCTGTGAGGCAATAACAGCATCCTGTCCAAAAGTTTCATAAAAATCCCCTACACGAAAAAGTAATATTGCATCAGGATATTTTTGCTTAATAGCCTTGTGCTGCATCATTAAAGGAGTGTCTTCTGTCTTCGTTTTTGCCATAGCTCAATCCTGATTTATCGGGAGATGACAAATATAGGCAAGGGCTGTGGTTTGCTTTTCGGTGAAATATTTATGTGAATAAATACGTGTTTCCCATGACTATAAGGTTATTCAATTAAATTTACAGGCAATACAGCTTTATGAAACGATCACTTACCATCCTGTTCTTTTTATTTCTGCAAAATTTCTTGTTTTCACAAACACTTACTTCTTCAAATCTTCCGATAATTATTATCAATACAAATGGCCAGGCCATACTGGATGATCCAAAGATCACTGCGGACCTGGGAATAATATTTAATGGAGAGAATGTTCGCAATAATGTGACCGATCCATACAATCATTATAACGGAAAAATTGGTATCGAGATAAGAGGACAATCATCGCAGATGTTCCCAATGAAATCATATGGCATTGAATTGCGTGATGTATTGGGCGGATCTTTAGAGAAGTCACTATTTGGAATGCCGAAAGAAGCAGATTGGGTTTTGTATGCACCTTATACCGACAAGACTTTAATGCGGAATTTTCTTGCTTACACTATGTCTAACGAATTAGGAAGATGGGCAGCTCATTGTCGATTTGTTGAAGTGGTTGTTAATGGCGACTATAAAGGCATTTATGTTTTAATGGAAAGAATAAAACGTGGTAGTGGAAGAGTGAATATTGCGAAAATGGCAAACACTGATGTTACAGGCGATGCAGTCACCGGTGGGTATATTTTTAGTTTAGATAAAGAACCAAATGGTTGGTTTTCTTCTTATACAACGCCTGGTTCCATTAACAATGCTAAGAGACAATTTTCTTATGTTTATCCAAAGCCAGAAAATATTGTACAGGCACAAAAAGATTATATAAAAAAATATGTTGACAGTTTTGAAAATGCATTAGCAGGGCCAACTTTCCAGGATAAAACGATTGGCGTAAGAAATTTTGCTGATCTCCCATCTTTCATTGATTATTTTATTGTGAATGAAGTGAGCCGCAATGTGGACGGTTATCGTCTCAGTACTTATTTATACAAAGACCGCGACAGTAAGAACAGGAAAATATTTGCAGGACCGGCATGGGATTATGACCTGGCTTTTCGAAATGCAAACTATTGTGAGGGTAGCAACACAAACGGATGGGCTTATCAATTTAATAACGTTTGTCCCGGTGATGGGGCAGGACTTATACCATTTTGGTGGGAACGATTGATGCATGAGACTGCATTGGTCGGAGATCTGCGGTGTAAATGGAAAGCTGTACGTCAATCAACGATCAGCAATGATCATTTAGATCATATCATTGATTCAGTTGTAACACTAACCAACGAAGCAAGACAAAGACATTTTCAGCGCTGGCCGATCCTTGGCCAATTTGTTTGGCCAAATCCGAATCCCATACCGACAAGTTATAGTGGTGAAATAACTGCGTTAAAAGAATGGATCACCAACCGGCTATCCTGGATCGATAATAATATACCAAATGCAGGGGCCTGCGAAGATTTGAAGGATATTCCGAATGATAACCTGGAGGTATCAATTTATCCGAATCCAAATAATGGGATCGATGTCACGATCAAAATAAAAACAAAAGACCCGCAA